>JAJZOS010000018.1 GCA_021851985.1 Microcaldota archaeon
TCCCGAAGCGCAAGATGTGTACTAAGCACATCTCCGACAAACTTACCATAGATCATCTATCAAATGTCGCAACTTGATTATTTAAGTCTTGTCATAAGTAGTCTCAAACGGAGTTGGCCTGAATGCCATCGCCCGAAGCAGGGATCGAACCTGCAACCTAGCGGTTAACAGCCGCTCGCTCTACCATTGAGCTATTCGGGCTTGAAAAAACTGAACGGCTCCGCAAGGTTTATAGCCCGCAGGTATGATGCCGAGTTATCGCCGATCAAGTCTGACGGTTCAAGCGTATCATTTAGGTAGTTATATTTTAAAAACCCATGTGCTTTATCGAAATTTACTTCAGCGCATACGAAAGTAGGGGATTCTTCAGTTATAAGGTCGAATGATCCTATGTACCTTTTCCCTTTGTATAAGAACGAATATACCTTCTCCATTATGCCCATGTCAGAACCTTTCGATATCAGGCTTATAGCTATGGCTTCAGGGCTGTTGAATACCACGCATGCGACATCTTTGTTTTTTAGCTCCTTCTCTTTTATGGGCCAGCTCTTGAATCCAACTATGGGCATCCTGTAAGAATTGTATCCCTGGTTCTCCCCAAATTTGTCCACGAATTCGAGCTTTTCTTGAGTGCTATTGTTTCCCGGATGGTATATGGCATACCTAGATGCAGCACCTATCACAGAATACAGCGCAATGGTTGTCTTGCCTATCTTGTCAGATGGCACAAATAGGCGGGTTTTTCCTCCTTCCAGGTGGCTGAATATGGCGCTCATGTTGCTGCTGAACGTGCAATTGTAGCGGGCCAGGTCCATCTCGGAGCCGGCTCTCACGAAATACAGACTGAGCATATTGCTAGTTTTTTTCTTTTCAACCATGTTCAACGCCTTGACAAGAATGCATGACGACAATTCATAAGATTGCCTGCATAATTATTTATAAGTGGCGTGCTATCAGACCAATTATATACATCACATCGTATGCCGGCTCATATATTATAGGGAATGACACTGCGCCCTCGCCTATCGCATAATAATCGTTTTCCAGGCTCGCCTTTATTGTATATGTGATGTTCTCCTCCTTGTACACTATAGGACTCGTCAGCGATTTAACGTATACCTTTGCGCTATACACCCCAGGAGTATACCCATATATTGGATATATGAAATGCCCTGTTGTATGGTGCAGGGCTATTACGGTCTGGGTATTGTTCCATGCAGGTATGTCTTGCACGCTTATGGTAAATGGATTATCTGATACGCCGGTATTGTTTATTGTTATGTACAGGTTCGTAGGCTCCCCGGGCCCAGACACTATTGAGGTTGGAGTCACATTCAGCCTGAATACGTTTGGAGTAACATTCACATAAACACGGAAATGCAGTGTTCCTATCCTTGATTCGTTGCCGGTATTTATTGCGCTTAAATTGAATGCGTATGTACCGTTAGCAGCATTTGGAGAAGGCGTTAGCTCAACGGACAGTTGCCTTCTGTTCAATGAAGAATTTTCTGCAGTCCAGCCTGCAGGTATCGAAGTCGCAACAAGCCTGTTCCATCCCAAGTTTATTAGGTAGCCAGTGCTGTTTGTAGTAGATGAATTTACAGTAATGAAGAATGTCTGGCCGGGGCCAACCTTGCCTAAAAACATGCTCCCGTTATTGGCTATCGTAGCATTGTATGGTTCTGTTACTCTTACGTACGAAGCACTGCTCGTTAATACTAACGATGCCAGCAGTAACATGACAAGTATAGCTGATGCTTTCAGGTGAACACCCTATTAGAATATTATTGATGAAGGTATAAAACTTTATTGTTGGGCATCACGTATACCTTACGGTGAATGATGCGACTTTCTGTGTTGTAACTTTCCCTGGAAGCATATTTGTAGTATAGTTTAGCCATAAGTATCCCACAAACGAGTCTCCAAGCGGCTTCTTTGATATCCCGTATGAACTATAGCAATTAACAGTTATTATTGAAACCCCGTCACTGTACATGTCTATGCCGTTTGCCATGGCGCTTGATGGATATGCGCTTTGATCGCTTGAATACTTGAGGACGTGTATGTTTCCGTATTCTGGATAATTGGAATTGGTTGAATTGACTGCAGATGCACATGCAGCGCCAGTTATATCCATAGTCGCGCCGGTAACTTGGGATAGCTTGATGATGAATGCCCCAGAGGTATTCATAGCGTACGAATCGCATATGAATCCAGGCGTTGGAGTGCATGATGATGGAGCAGCATGCGGATTCAATATGCCGGTAGATATAACCACATAAAGCGCAATGCCTATTATTAGAAGCGCAACTCCGTAAGATACCATGAAATCTAGAGCTACCTGCGATCTTATGCCTTGGGTTTTAGCAATATGCATTTATTCACTCGTCTTCTTCTGGATTTGAGGCGCTTTTGCTTACCTTTAGCCTGACTCCGCTCGAATCCCTGGTTATCGTTATGTCGAGGTTGTCCTTCCCGAAAAGCTTTTGGAGCTCATTGTACGTGTATGCGCCTATCTCCCCATTCTGTGAATTCCTGCTCTCGAGGATCTCGTCCCTTCGTTCCTTGAGCTTCTCCCTTTCGGTTTCCGTGTACACCAGCGACAGTTTTGGCACTTCCTTAGACTCAAAAAGGCTTTCGAGATTTAGGTCTATGCGATTGTAGCCTTCATCCTGCACTATAAAAGGCAGCACTGCGGTAAACTCCCCCTGAAGCTCACTTACTGATGCTTCTACATTTTCCTTTTCGCCCGCAACTACGAATTCTGTAGTATTCAGAAAGCCGGAGAATACCCCTTGTGATTTGTTTTTTATTATGTCCTGAAGGAGCTGCGATATCAGCCTCAGTATTACCATTGCCGATTGTTCGCCGAATTTATGCGCATATGTGCCAAGCCCGTCCACCTTGAGCGTGCCTATAGTATATCGCTCGCCTTCCTTGATTGAACGTTCTATCTCCTTTGATATTCTTTCTTCGTCAGGCAGGTCTATGAGTGGGTCGAAGCGCTTGCCTTTCTTCTTCAGGAAGAGCGTGACCAGGCTCCTAAGCTCTATAGGGTCGAAAGGCTTTTTTATGTAATAATCTGCCCCGTTTTTAATGCCTTTAAACCGGTTGTTTGTTGGATCCATTGCGCTTACAAGTATGATGACCGTATTGCTCATGGACGGATCGCTTTTCACAGTCTGGCATATGTCCAAGCCATCCTTATTGGGAAGCATCAGGTCCAAGACTACCAGGTTCGGTTTGTTCTCTTTTATAAATGGTATTGCCTCGCCTCCGTCATATATCTGGCTTACTTCAAAGCCCTTGCCGATTGAAAGCGCCATTAGCTTGTTTATGTTTTTGTCATCTTCAACTATCAGTATCTTGCGAAGCTCATTTTCCTGCTGAAGAAGGTAGTATGTCAGTATGCCGCCACTGCTTCGCGATGCT
The DNA here is from genome assembly GCA_021851985.1 of Microcaldota archaeon. Next base: position 3,433 of record JAJZOS010000018.1, read on the forward strand.
ATTGCTTTGCGGCTTTCAAGCGCGGAAAGGGCACCGTCCAATTGGCCTTTTGGTATGCCCCTGCTGAACATCGTCTCCTTCAGCTCGTTGTACGTTACCTGCTGCTTCTCGTTTATAATTGAAATCAGGTCTTCTGCAAAATTAGCGTTCTCTGCCATTCCAGTCACCGATAATTAATGCCAAAGAAAACCTATTATATCTTGCCATCTATCTGAACATTTGAGTAAGGTATTAAAAGCTTTATTTGAAAGTATAGCATATGGCAACCGTTATAGAACGTAGAAAGTCTTCAATGAAGAAAAACTACTATGCTTATATTGCAATAATAATCGTAGCCGTTATAGTAATCGCTATAGCTGCAAGCTACCTATCCGCACCCATAAACATATTGTCTCCTGAAACAGTCGCCATAACCTATAAAGGCACGGCATTCGCAATAGGAGGCAATGAATATGTCGCAGTGCTTGGGAATTACAGCTCAGGCAAGAATGCTGCAGACATATACCTAACTAGATTGCCATCCTTCATAAATAGCGAATTGCAGATATCGCTGAGCGCAGGCAACACGACCCACGTGAATTATAATTCAAAATATTCAAATATGGGATTTAGCCTTGTTTCCATCTCAAACGGCACAGCAAGAGTGACCATAGAGCCGCTTAGCGCCTCATTGGGCATACTTCCAGACAGTGCTAAAATAGGGGATGTTAATCAATTTTCATTTGGGTCTTCTTGACAAAACGCTGCATGCATGGCTGCATGCTTATGATTCCTGATCCTTCTTTGAAGGCTTATAGGCTATCGGAAGCGTAAACCAAAATTTTGTTCCTTTGCCTAGCTGCGAATCGAATTTTATAGTGCCATGGTGCAGCCTTATGATTTCCTTTGTTATGGCAAGCCCCAGGCCGGTGCCAGTGCCATCAGGCTTTATGAGGCCTCGCTTTTGAGCCTGATAAAATTTCTTGAAAATCCCCCTTTTATCGTCATCGCTTATGCCTATGCCTGTATCATATACCTCGCACTGGATTTTGCCTCGTGATTTCTTGAATATGTGCACCTTTATGCTACCTTTTTCTGTAAATTTTATGGAGTTGCCTATCAGATTGGCAAAGACCTGTATAAGCCTATTTGGATCAGCTGTTATTATCGGGACATCATAATCCGATTCCCATTTGAAATCAAGTCCGTTGTTTCTTGCACGCTCTTCCAATGCTTTTATGCTTGGATTATTCTGCATCTCTCTGAGATTTGTCTCCTTTATGTCAAGTTTTACCTTGTCCGCTTCCAGCTTTGCAGCATCAAGTACCTGTGTTATTATAATCATAAGCCTATCGGATTCGTCCAGAATGGTTTTCATGTATTCCTTCTGGTCATCGTTCAGTTTGCCGAAATCTCCGTCGTAAAGCAGCTTTGAAAACCCTTTTATGTTTGTCAAAGGCGTCTTGAGCTCATGCGTTATGTCAGATATGAATTGCGATTTCAATTCGCTGTTCATCCTGAATCTTTTAGATAGAGCTATCTGGGCTTTTAGTTCGCTTTCCTGATCTTCAAGCCTGCGTTTTGTGGCAAGCTCCTTTATTAGAAGCAGGTATTCTACGCCATTTCTCCCCTTCAAACCCCTTATTGAATGTATGCTGGGTATTATCTCATGGTTTCTTTTTTGAAGGTTTATGTATGTGCCATCAACTGCACCGCCAGACTTAACATAAGCTATGTCCCTGTCCAATATTGCTTGGTCTACGTAAAGGCTTCTCACGTCAGTCCCGATAATCTCGTCCTTCTTGTATCCAAGTACCTGTTCAAGCGATATATTGCAGTCCCTTATGTAGCCGAGCTCGTCCAATGTCACTGCCGCATCAGATGTTGCATTGAGGAATCCATATAGGTTCTCCTTTAAAAGATCGGAATATTTTTCTATGCCTGCATCGGTTGCTACAATCGCATAGCCGTCCCCTATGTCCTTTATAGAATATCTGACATGCATTGGGGCATTTCCAATAACCATATCTGCAATTCCAGATTTAGATTTTCCAATCTTCTGAAGGTCAGCTTCCTGCTTCCCGGGGGATTTTTGAACCAGCTCAAGCAGGTTTTTGCCTGCAAAGTATGCTCCACCTTCAGGTACATCATCAAATTTGCCTATCGCTGACCTTATCCTGAGCTCTTTATCCGTTATGAATATGTATATGCCCTTGGATGAATTGACCAGCGATGCGATTGCAATGAATGCATTGCGTTCGGTAGAATCGTTGATGGATATGTGAACCATATCATCATTTATTTTATAGGATGATATGCTTATTGTCCGCTCATCCCCGTTTACTGATATCGTAGTATCAATGAATTTTCCGCGCTCCAAAGCAAATACTTTTTCCAATGGCGCATTCAGGATGTCCTTGAAATTAGTCTTTGAATTAGAAGTAACTGAAAAGATGGATATTGCACCCTTGTTCAATTTTATTATCTGCCCGGCGGAATTTACCAGCATCTGCGGCGTGCTTGAGTTAAAAGCAGCATCAAAATAATTTGCTATCTTTAGATTCATTGCAGACTCGCCCTTATATGCGAGGAACATTCCTATGAAAAATCCGCCTATAGATAGTGCGGTAAGCATATCGTCGCTGAATCGGTTCTCCTGCTTTGCCATCAGCTTTAAAAGTGCTATGGTCTTGCCGCTTGCGATTATAGGTATGGCGGCAAAACTTGAATATCCTTTATTCTTATAGTTTATGAGTTCAGGAAAAGCAGAATACTCGCTCAGCTGATTGTCCACATATACCTTTTTTGTATTTTGTATGTATTCATCGAGTTTTTCACTGTAATCCTTGCTTCCGGAGATAAGAGACACGTCAGCGCTGTCGATGCCGAATACGTTCTTTACTACCCCTATAAAATTGTTTATGGCCTGCTTGTCGTCAGATGAAGCCTTCACTATTGGAAATATGTCAAGGAAGAACTTATCCATGAGTATATTCTCCACCATCAGATCAGCATTTATGTATAAGCAGGTTTCCGCTTAGTATCCAGATATATCCTAAATCTGTATGCCATTTTGGAATCCCTATTTGCATTATGCCGTTTTATGCTTTTATGCCTTTCTGCGGTCCGTTTACATGCCTCAACTAAACGCATGAAATCCCGAGTTTATGGTTTAAATCAATAATGGATATGGATCAGCCCATTATAAAAAGTAGACCCGCATAGATTTTTATAGAATAAACGCCATATCTAATCTATGATAAAAATGATTTTTCCAGGCGTCTTTTCAATAGACGGAAGGATTGCCACGATAAACCTCGCCAAGGGGCGAAAGGTTTATGGCGAAGAGATGCGCGTCGAAGATGGCATAGAGTACAGATTATGGAATCCCTACAGAAGCAAACTTTCCGCAGCATTGCTTAACGGATTGAATGCCATGCACATAAATGAGGGCTCCAGGGTTCTTTATCTTGGGGCTGCGACAGGCACCACTTCAAGCCATGTTAGCGACATAGTAGGGCATACCGGCGTAGTGTACTGCGTAGAGCTATCTGAAAGGAATATGCGCGAACTCATAAACGTATGCGATGCGCGGAGCAACATGCTGCCGATATTGGGCGATGCCCGGAATACCGACGATTACAAGGGATACATAGAGGAATGCGATGTTCTTTACCAGGACGTATCTGCAAGGGAACAGTCTGAAATTTTGAAGATCAACAGCAGATTTCTCAAGAAGGGAGGGTTTGCCTATTTCGTAATAAAGTCGCAGAGCGTAGATGTTGGCAAAAAACCAGACGATGTCTTTGATTCTGAATTGAAAAACCTGTCTGGCGTGTTTGATGTCGTAGAAAAGGTGCGCTTAGAGCCCTATGATGAATTGCACCTTTTTGTAGTATTGAAAAAAAGGTAATGCAGATGGAAGATGCAACGCACTATATAGATGCTATAAACGGAGCCGGGCAGAATGGCGGCATTCTCATCTGCAGATATTGCGGAAGTAAGAATAGATCGGCATACGATCATGCTATATGCATCAGGTGCGAGCAGTTTGTAGATTCTACAATAGACATGTTGCAAGCAAAAGATCCATCTCTTTTGAAATCCCTTGAAAATATTGATGGGGCATTGGGAAAGCGTGATTATGAATCGGCAATAAAGGAGTATGATTCCATGTTCTTGCAACGAAAGGATCCTGGATTTTTATATGCCGAGGCACTTATATACATAGCTTATTCCAATTATGAAACCTCGCTGATAGATTATAATAAAGAAGGGTATATGGAGGAGAATTCTGCACATAGGTTGAATTCCATAAGGCTGATGGCCCAAGCAAAGTTGTTGCTTAACAAAGCAGTATATGCATTGAATTCTAATGCTAGCGAAGGAGATACGCCCAACAAAAGATACCTCACATTCCTTTCTCAGGTAAAACTTGGACATTTGAGGGGGGCTCTGATGAATTTTTCAGCGCTGGAAAAACATGAATCGGATGAACTGCATTCTTATGCAGGCATGGTATTTTATTCTGCAAACGACGACACTGACAAGGCATTGGAACTTTCGTCAATGATGATAAAAAGCGGGAAGAACGTATTGAATGCCGCTTATTACTATGCATTCTGTTTATTCAGGAAAAATAAACTTAAAAGCTCTGCAATGATACTAAGCCAGCTGCGCCAGTACATGGATAACCAAAATATCAATGAATTGGCAAAAAAGCTGGGCGTCATTTAGATATGTATATGAATGTCAGCTCCGAAGCGCTTTTCTGATCCAGTATGCAGTAGCCGAATCTTTCAAATTGGACTATCGAATGTAATGCCAGTTCGCCAGCCATGCTTTCAGCATATCCTTCAACTGAATCGATACTGTCTCGATTGTAGCTGCCATCTTTGTTGAATAGGCTGCCTGGCATGATAATCTTGCATTTGATTGCCATGTCTGATGGGACCCATTGCAATATGCGGCCTGGCCCGTCGGATATCTCAGAAACCACGCTTTCTGAATATGATTTTATTTTTATGCTTGCCAGGTCTTTCAGCCTTATGGTATGGCCTACGTCGGCATTTGAAATATCTCCTGCGCTTATGAATACATTTCCATTCACTGAGTATTCCCTGAACCCCAAATCGGTCGTAGGATTCATCTTAAGCTTCACCTTTAGCCCTTCCATGCCACCTATTTTTACAGGCAGTGGATTGGCAACAAAAAAGAAGTGCTTGGCAATCGGATCTATTATGGATTTGTTCTCTGAAAGCAGCATGTCAATGCCGACCGTCCCATCAGTTCTGCTCATGCCAAACCGCAATACGAACTTCCTTATTGCTTCTGGCATTATGCCCCGCCTCCTCAATGCAATTATTGTAACTAATCTGGGATCGTCCCAGCCGGTTATTTTGCCTTCAGAAAGCAGCTTTCTGATGTCCCTTTTTTTCGTCGTAGTGCCGTTTATGTTGAGCCTTGCTTCCGTATGTATCCTTGGTTCTCTTAAGCCTAAATTGAACAATATCATTTTATGGACGGCGTCCCAAAGTTCATACTCTTTGCTCCTTATTACGTCAGTTACACCATTTATGGAATCCAATATAGGTGTATTCATATGGTATGTCGGCCATAATACGTATTTTGTGCCATGCCTGAAGTGGGGGAATTTTTTTATCCTAAACAGGGTAGGATCCCGCATTGCAGTATTATCTGAACGCATGTCACCCTTGAGCCTTACTATGGATTCCCCTTCAGGCACCTTGTCGTTAATCATATCGTCAAAACGCCCGATGTTCTGCGATGGATCTGAGCCCCTATGTTCGCATTCTGAACCGGAAAACCTTTTTGCTTTTATATCATCTTCATTACATGAGCAGATATATGCATTGCCTTGCTTGAGAAGTTCCCGCCCATAACCATATATCTTTTCGATCGAATCGCTTGCAAAATACTCCTTTGCAAATGATATGCCAAGCCAATCTGTATCTGCTTTTATGCCATGTACGAATTCGTCGCTGCATTTCTCCGGATTTGTATCGTCCCAGTAGAGGTATATTTTTCCGTGATATATCTTTGCGAATTCGTCGCTAAGTATGCACTGCTTTGCATTGCCTATATGTATGTATCCTCCAGGTTCTGGAGGGAATCTCGTAACGACTTCGCCGTCTATCGCACCCTCTATGACCATTTTAGGTTTTGCGGTTCTCTTTGCCTTCTCTAAATATTCGCCTTCAAATTCTGTGACGTACTTGCTGTACTCGTTCTGAAGCTCTTCCTTTGTTAGCGCATTGACTCTTTTCACTATTGATTCGACTAACGATTTTAGCCCCTTCATATCGGATTTAGAATCAGGAAATTCGTGTATTGCCTTGCTAAAGACACTTCCGACATCTGCTACCCCGTAATCCATTGCATTTTTGACTGCATACTTGAGTATTATGTCTTCTTTGGTGGGCATATTACGACCCTATGGTTGTCAACTGTATTGCACCATTGATCGCACCAGTTCCGTTTACTATGGCATGCGCATTAAGCGCCACCACGGAACCGTTTGCAATAAGCGGCGATATTGATAGGTTATATGTGCCTGCGACCACAGCATTTATAGGCCTTCCCAAATAGTAAAGAACTATGGTGGGCGGCAGCTTTACGGTGCTTTTGGCAGATACAGAAACATTAGATGCGCCATATGAATTGAAAAAATAATGCTGCAGCAAATAGGCGTCCATGCTACCGGTTACTATATCATAGCCATCCGTAACTTGCACGTAATTCGATATCGAGCCGTTTGCTTCCATCCTTGATAATGTGGATACTATGCTCTTCTGCATTGAAGAGGAGTTATTAGATACTTTCAATAATGCGTTTTGGGAATATCCGGTTATCGTACCATTCACCTCTCCCGAAACATAGTATTCTGGGCCCGTACTCTTTTGTATAGTAGTTGTCGATGAAGATATATTGTTATTGCCGAAGGAGGCATATGAAGATATGAACATCAACGCCACTATCATTGAGCCTATGAACATTATTTTTTTCTTTTTATTTTCAGATACCATTATATCCCACGCTGTTCGCGAATATTTTATTATAAGGCGCCGGACTTGAAGTATATCGCCGCATAAAGATCCGATGGGCAAGTGCCATTGCTTTAATTGTATTGCATTAAATATATATTAAATACCTTAGGACATTGAAAGTTTTTTATAGGTATGGCATAGATATTAATCTTAAAAACAAACTAAAGGTAATAAAATGTCTTTTAATGATGGAGATTTTCTAGAGATAGAGTACACGGCACGCAATGCACAGGATAGCACAGTGATTGCTACGACTGACGAAAAGGTAGCAAAAGATGCTAACATATACAACAAGGAGATAAAATACGGCCCCGCACTTGTCATTCTTGGGGCAAACGCAGTTGTCAGGGGGCTTGAGAAGGAGCTCAAAGGCATGGAGGTCGGAAAGGAA
>JAJZOS010000019.1 GCA_021851985.1 Microcaldota archaeon
GGCTTCCGGAATTATAGCCGCCTATGGTGTATATCTTCTTGCCTCCGAGCGCCTTGAAGAATCTCACGATTTTTTCGCTGACTTCATGTTGGCCTTCAGGAGTGCCGGCCTGCGTATCGCCAAGGAGAAGCAATATTGTTTGATTCTTATTGACTGCATAGTAAAATCTGTTGCTTATAAGCCTCGTTCTCCCATTTTTCAGCATGAATGTTTGATGTATGAAGTGCGGAGAATACAAAGTTGCAAATCTTTTTGCCTTGAGCTCATTCTTAAGGTGCTCTCCCACCAGGCTGCCGACGCTGCCTATGCCAGGAAGGCCGACTATGAGTATGGGTTCCTTGAATTTGAGCTTTTTTTTGTAGTATATTTGGGTATGTTTCATGCTGATTGCGCCTTGCTACTTTTTAGCTCGAATTTTATATCGCCATACTGCTCCAATATTCTTTGGGCTTCCTTTATCTTGTCTTCGGCCTTAAGATAATCGGAGCCTTTTGCAACCAGCCTATACTTAGGCGCGCCGAGATACTGGACTTCTGCGCCTGCGTTTTCCACTTTTACAAGCGCTTCCTTTATAAGCCGGATTCCGGACCGCGTATTCGACGTGCTAAGCTCTATGTTGTATGCAACCTCGTATGTCTTCGGCTTTATGGACTTGAAAACGAGGTCGCTCAGCACTTTCTTGAAATCGGGCTCTTTTATTGAAGAGAGAGGATCCTTGCCTTCGTATATGTCATTTATAAGATCGTTGTAGGTCTTCTCGACCTTTGCGATCTCCTGAATTATGAGGTGCTTCTTCTCCTGGTTTTTGGAATTCTCTATTGCTTTGTTGAATATGCCTTCAGCACGCTTTTCAAGGCTGAATTCGGTTGTCTTGTCCTTCTTGTTTTTGCTTGTTGCCTTCTTTAGCGAAATGTCGACAGACCTCTTTGATCTGTCTACGAAAATTACCTTTGCAACGTCCTGCTGCCCTTCTTTTATGAATTCGTGTATGTTCTTTATCCAGCCCGATGAGACCTCGGATATGGGCAGGTACGCGTCTATGTTGAATTCGGTCAGTTTGCAGTATGCGCCATGGGGCATTATCTTCGTTATTTTGATTATTACGAACTCCCCTTCATCGGGGAACTCTTTTTGGACTATCAAAGGATTACCTTCCGATCTCTATTTTTTTCTTTGTCCGCATCCCAAATACTCTCTCGCTGTGCTTCTTGCATTCGGTGCATTCAAGTATGACCTTCTGTTTTTTGCCCAGCTTCTTTGGATGTATCTTCGGCTCTATGCTTCCCACATAACCTTTTATGGCCCGATTGTGCCTTCGCGTACCGAGGCTTAGCCCTCGCTGCGATTTTTTGTTGTAATTTCTCACAACATTTTTCGTATGCTTCTTACAATACTTGCAGTATGACATTATCTCTTTGTCTATTTTCATGCGCATCATCTATTCAATCAATTCTCCAATTTTGTTTTCGACCAGGTATTTCACGTCCGATATGTTATCCGTTCTTATTATCTCGTTTTGCTCGAACGGCCCTATCTTGCTGCCCGTTGATGTTACTATCTGCGGTATGGAATGTGTTATTTTGATCCTCACGTGTTTTTGTTCCGGAGAGTTGTCAGTTAATATCTTCTTTATTTGAATATATAAATCTTCTTCTTCTGCCGGGAGAGGCTTGGGCACATCCTTGTTATAGGCTATGTATACAAGCAGTTTTTGAATGCGCTTTTCTTTGATTGCGTTCATAAGCTTGGACAGGTTTTTATATTCGTCGCTGTTGACTTCAATGTTTTTTATTTTGGATCGTATATTCATATAGAAGTCTGGAGTGAGGGAGCTTATCTCTCCAGTTTTTTGTTCGTTCTTCAACACAGACGAAAGGTTGCTTACAGTTATTTCGCTTTCCATAAGTCTAACCAGGGTGCAATTCCACTATTACTTGATACTCTGTAAACATTATATTATATATTAAAAGCAAAAATTAATGTATAATATAATAAAACAATGCGAATAGTGGAAGTGAAGGGTGTTCCTGGTCCTTGTAGGGCTCGTGTGCACTTTGCCGGACGATCTGATGCAGTCGACATTGGCTAGGAAATCTCTCTACATGCATCTGCGTCAAGCATAATAAAATTTCTATTGAAAATATAAAACATAAAAAAGATAAAAGGTCAATGCATGTCTAAAAAGAAAACAACAAGGCGAAGAAGCATTGGGAAGGGACATATGCAGAAGAAAAAGAGCATTGAATACCAATTGCAAAGAGCAGAAGTAATTGGCTATCTTAAAGCAAAAAAAGAACGTCTTACGATGACATATCAAGTCACCTCAAAGTAGATTTGGATGTGATAGTTAATACATGCAAAGAAGAAGCCAGAAAAGGCAAGATGCGCTTTTTATGACACAGCTCTATAAAAAAGAGGATGAAATAAGATAGTTCTTCAAGCAGTTGTGCTTATAGCGAGAGGTGGATTTGAACCACCGATCTCCGGGTTATGAGCCCGGCGGGCACTCCATGCTACCCTACCTCGCTTCGAAATCTATAAGAAAGAGAAAATATAATAACTAAAGCACGGATAGCGCAGACTATCGGGATAATGCATGCAGCGCGCTGCAGATTAATCTTCAGTTACTGTTTCGTTGAACAAAGCAATAGTTTCTTCTTTATTCAACATTGCATAGGGCTTTCCACAGCTTCCGCAGCTGAAGTCTGATTCGTAAGCCGAGTCAAAGGGAAGCACCGTTTTTTGTTCAGGATAGCACTTCTTGCATATGAAAAAATCGTTGCATTCGCTGGGAAGTTGCCTGTCCTCTTGCAGCGGGACTTTTTCAAGCTCTCCAACAAAGTCCTCAAGCCTCTCCCTATCTATCCTCCATTTAAACACCAGCCACCCTTTGCTATCCTTGTTCACTTCGTATTTCACTATGCTGTAGCCGTTCATCACGTTCAGCATTCTCCTTACATCATTAACTTTTACCGACAATATGTTTGCTATGTCATCGTCAGTTTTAGGTTCTTTTATCAACGCCCTCAAAATATCTCCGGATCTGCTGCCCACATTCGTGCTTATATACTTCAACAGCATCTTATTCTCCACGCTGTTGCTTATCTTGCTTATATTAGAAAGCATTTCTTCGCGCCGTGAGGCCTCTTCCCTCTGTTTTCCCAAAAAAGCATTATATTTTTCTCTTGTTCTGCTAGGCGACCTGTGGCTGGATTTCTTTGCCGCATGCTTTTTCAAATGCCTTCCTGCAGCAAGTCTCGCTTTATTATTCGCATGTTTGCCTGCCCTCTTGTGCTCTTTTCCCTTCAATACGCGCTTTTTACTTTTTGATTGCAAGATATCCACCTTATCCGTGTTGTGGTAGTATTACAGCATAACTCATATATAAGCTTTTTATTTTTACCATTATTACAATTATCGCTGTTGTTCTGATACCTTTACAACGACAACATAGGGCCACATCGAACCATAGTATGGGGCAACCGCATAATGCTGGTTTGTATTTCGGGCAAATTCGCTCCTGCCGGCAGCTTTCCTGGTTCAATCCTTTTGGAATGGGGTAACCGTGTTCGCAGTTTCCCCAAGCTTTATGCTAAGTCTCTTTTTGTATGCACCGTATATTCTTGTTTCAATGTCTCTTTTCTTGGGTTCGAGCATGTTCTCCAGATCAACAGCCCTTTTCTTAACCTCCAATAGCCTTTTTTCCTTATCTATGTTGATATTCTCAACAGCCTCAATCTCCCTGCCATTTGATTCAAGCTCCCCTAGTTCCAACTTAAGGTAGCTTATTCTTGGTTCAAGCAACTTTATCTGCCCAAGATATTCCGCAATTTTCCCGTCAAGTATTGATTTTAATGCCCGCAGCGCCTCGTTCCTGTTCTTCAACGCAATGCTCCCATCCTCTACGCTCTTGTACAGCGATCTCATCTGCGAATACATGTCTCCGTAACCATCATTTTTTACCAGCATTTTCTCCGGATCTCTTATGTAATCCTCTATTTTTATCTTGTTCAGGGAACTATAATCGTATCTTCTTGCAGCTTTGCTTATGGAATTTAAGGTGTTTATTATTCCGGAATTTGCATCACGCATCTTTTCTTCAGCAGCATCTATCTCTTTCTTCTTTTCAGCAATTAATTTCAATATTCTGTCCCTTCCCTCTGTTTTCCCGGTTTCCTGGAGCGCCGAGAGCTTTTTTTGCTCCGCATTCAGCGCGTATCGTTCATAAACCAATGAAGCCAGTTCATCCACTCCAAACAATATTGCCTCATATTCATTTACATCCGGATCCATACGCTCTATCTCGGCGCGCAGCGATTTTACTGCGGATTCCAGGTATGCGAAATCCTGTTTAAAATGCTCAAGATACCTGGAGTATGAATATACGACCTGCCTGAAATTCGCATTTGTCTTGAGAATGTTGCCTATCATGTCTTCCGCTTCTGCCAGCCTGCGTTTGTAAAAGTAATAGTCTTTAGGTTCGTTTGGCCTGGCATCTGCGTCAACCAATACAATCCTTTTCAGTGCGGACACATATACTTTTTTCTGATTCACCACTGTGCTTGCTTTTGTAAAGTACTCGTCCTCAAGATCGGGATCTGCGGAAAGCAGGTCAAATCTCTCGCATGACCTGATAAAATGATTCTTTGCATCCTCAATCTGCCCCAGCAGTTTGGATGCCGCAACGTACAGCATCCGTATTTTTTCATTGAATAAAGTACCAACTACCCCCGAAACCTTTCCGATATCGACATCTTCCGACTTGCCTTTGCCTAATCCAAACAACATAGCACTCCGTTAAAAATATTTGCATAATGCCTAATTTCGTATGCTTTACTGCCAGTATGCCATTGAATGAAGATCAACGGACCCGGAGGGATTTGAACCCTCGACTTGCTGGTTAAGAGCCAGCCACTCTGACCAAGCTGAGTTACGGGTCCATAAGTACTGTGGCACAATATTATTTCTTTGCCTTTTTTATAAATCCTTCTATTTTCCTGTCAAGCGCCGCGCTTTTCGGCGAAAGTTCATAATATACCTGCACTATCGGCTTGTCAACGTTTATCAGTCTTCTGAGGTCTGTCGGAGTCGCCGATATCACTATGTCGCAATCCGCCGCATTCACTGTCGCTTCAAGGTCTTTTATCTGTTTTACGCTGTAGCCCATGGCTGGCAGCTCCGCATCCAGTGACGGATATTTCAAAAAGGTGTCTTTTATCGTGCCCACGGCATATTTCTTTGCGTTTACTATGGAAGATGCCCCATATTGCTCTGCGGCTATGGTAGCCGCTCCAAATTTCATGTTTCCATGGGTTATGGTGGGGCCGTCTTCGACAAGAAGCGCCCTGCTGTTTTTTATTATCCGCGGATTGTCCACGCTTATTATAGAATCACAGAGCACTATATCCGCCCTTCCATTTATGCTGTTCAATGCGGCATTTACTCTTTCAACATCCTCTGGTTTTGCAGAATTTACCTTGTTTATCAGCAGCATATCCGCCATTCTGGCCACAGTGGCTCCGGGATAATACGTAAGTTCGTTCCCGGCCCTTAACGGATCCGCAACTACTATGAGGAGATCCGTTTTTATGAATGGTGCATCGTTGTTACCGCCATCCCATATTATCAAATCGGCCTCTTTTTCGGCCATCCTTAGTATCCTTTCATAATCTACGCCCGCAAATAACGTGAACCCGTTTTTTATATGGGGTTCGTAGTCCTCCCTTTCCTCTATCGTAGTATTATACTTGTCAAGGTCGGAGAGTTTTGTGAATTTCTGCACTATCTGCTCTTTCAACACCCCATACGGCATGGGGTGCCTTATTATTACTGCATTTAACCCGGATTTCTTCACAAGTTTCGATACGTATCGCGCTGTCTGGCTTTTGCCCACTCCAGTTCTGACTCCGCATATTCCTATTACGGGCTTTGTCGATTTTATCATGGTTTTTTCCTGTGCGATAAGCTCAAAGTCAGAACCTAGGGAATTAACTAGGCTTGCCTTTTCCATCACTGTTTGGTAAGGGAGGTCGCTGTACGCCAAAACAGATTTTTCAACCTTATTCTTCTTTATCAGATGCGCAAGCTCCTTTTCATCATATATCTTTATGCCTTCAGGATAAAATTTTCCACTTAGCTCCGGAGGATATATCCTGTCTGATATGTACGGTATTTGCGCTGCGGTAAAAGCCACAACCTCCTTTTCTGCATCCCCCCTAAATAATACGTTAAATGTATGGAAGTCCCTTCCTGCAGCACCTATTATTATGATTTTTTCCTTCTCCACAGCCCTCACTACAATGCATTTTAATATATGCACAGAAACTATTATTTAGGTTACCAACCGCACTCTATCGTCGTAATATTTGCGACGACAAATCTGCCCGAGAAGGTTTATATTTCTTTAAAACACAGGTATAATGACTATTTACAACGATTTACATGGAAACCGAGACTGACGAATATAACGCCTCAAAAATCATAGTGCTTGAAGGTGCGCAGGGCATAAGGAAAAGACCGTCAATGTATATCGGCTCCACCGGAGCTTCAGGAGTGATACATCTTCTCTATGAAATAATAGATAATGCAGTTGATGAAGCTGCAGCAGGCTTTTGCAAGACAATAAAGGTGTCTCTTTTTCAGGATGCTGACGGCGACATTGCCGAAGTCAGCGACGATGGCAGGGGCATCCCCGTCGGCATGATGGACAAGTACCAAAAGAGCGCTTTGGAGGTGATAATGACAACCCTCCATAAAGGAGCCAAATTCAATAATGATGTATACAAAGTGTCAGGAGGCCTACATGGCGTGGGCCTTACGGTAGTCAATGCCCTATCCAAGTATACTGAGGTTACGGTGAGAAAGCATGGACATGTGTACAAACAGAGCTTCAGCAAAGGTCTTCCGTCATCCGGTCTTGAGATTGTAGGAGATTCGCAAGAGACCGGCACCACAATCAGATTTAAGCCGGACAACGAGATTTTCAGCGTGTCTACATTCGATTCCACATTGCTGAAGGATAGGATAAGATACACTTCCTTCCTCAATCCTGGACTTAAAATAATATTTGTTGATGACAGATTTGGGGCGCATGAAGAAGAAACATTCGAGTCAGCCAACGGCATCCGCGATTTCATAAAATTCATAAACAAAGAAGCCACTCCGATAACCGAAGTGATGCATTCAAAGAAACAGGCAGACAACATGATGATCGAATTTGCGATCCAGTATACTGACTCATACGAAGAGAAGACCGAGGCGTTCGTGAACAACATAAAGACCTGGGAAGGCGGCACGCACCTTACAGGATTCCATGCCGCAGTTACTAGGGCGATATTAAATTATATCGACAAGAATAAGATGAACTCAAAATCACAAGTCAGGATAACCGGCGAGGATACTAGGGAGGGGCTTACTGCAGTGCTGAGCATTTTAATGCAGAATCCTGAATTCGAGGGGCAGACGAAAGGCAAACTTGGCAATGTTTACGTAAAAAGCGCTGTCGAGGGAATTGTATATTCTTTTCTTTCAAGGTACTTGGAAGAGCACCCACAGGAATCGAGATCAATAGTTGAAAAGATAATGTCTGCTGCGAATGCCAGGGAGAGCGCAAAAAAAGCGAGGGAGATGGCAAGGAAGAAATCAATATTCGACAGCGCGGTTCTTCCGGGCAAGCTTGCGGACTGCATAATAGATGATCCTGAGAAAGCAGAGCTTTTCATAGTGGAAGGGCAGAGCGCAGGCGGCTCAAGCAAGCAGGGCCGCGATAAAAATACGCAGGCCATATTGCCATTAAGAGGAAAGATACTTAATGTGGAAAAAGCCAGCCTTGAAAAGATATTCGACAATGCCGAGATCAAGACCCTGATAACGGCGTTCGGCACTGGTATAAACGAGTCATTCAATATAGAAGGCCTCAGGTACAATAAGATAATAATAATGACAGATGCGGATGTTGATGGCAGCCATATACGCACCCTCCTGCTCACGTTTTTCTACAGGTACATGAAGAAAATAATAGAGAACGGAAATGTGTATGCAGCAATGCCGCCGCTTTACAAGATTACGAAAGGCAAGTCCACATATTATTGCTACAGCGATGAGGATCTCGAACTGAAGCGCGCCGAACTAGGCGAGCTGGACAGCCTGCAAAGATATAAGGGCCTTGGAGAAATGAACGAGACGCAGCTCTGGGAAACGACAATGAATCCGGAAAACAGGAGGTTAAAGAAAATAACAATATCCGACTCCCAGAGGGCGGAGGAATTATTCAAGATACTCATGGGCATAGAAGTCCTTCCAAGGCGAAAATTCCTGCACGAGCATGCGGAACAGGTCAAATCCCTCGATATATGAAATAATGGGGCACTAATATGCAAGAAATATTTCCAATTTCACTTGAAGAAGAGCTCCAGTCAAGTTACATAGCCTATGCAATGAGCGTCATAATAAGCAGGGCAATACCCGACGCAAGGGACGGCTTGAAGCCCGTCCAGAGAAGGATACTGTATGCAATGCACGGGCTCAAAAATACGCATGATCAGCCAACCAAGAAAAGCGCGAGGATCGTCGGAGAAACTCTCGGAAAATATCATCCGCATGGCGACATGGCCGTATATGACGCATTGGTGCGCATGGCGCAGGATTTTTCGATGCGCAATCTTCTTGTGGAAGGCCAGGGAAATATGGGATCAATAGATGGGGATCCGCCAGCGGCGCAAAGGTATACTGAAGTGAGGCTTACGAAGTTTGCCGAAGCGATGCTTGATGACTTGGACAAAGGTACGGTCGATTTCATCCCTAATTTCGATAACACCGAAAGCGAGCCTGTAGTGATGCCGTCAAAGATACCCAATTTGCTTGTCAACGGAGCAATGGGCATAGCTGTCGGGGTCGCAACGAGCATGCCTCCACATAATCTTTCCGAGATATGCGATGCAATTATACATAAAATAGACAATCAGGGATGCACGGCTGAAGATCTTCTTAAGATAATACAGGGCCCAGACTTTCCTACTGGAGGCATTGCCGTGATGTCGCAGAATGCCTATAACGGGTATAAATACGGGCGGGGCCAGCTGACAATCAAGGCAAAGGCGGCTACCGACGAGAAGAATAGAAGGATAATAATAACTGAGATACCGTATAATGTCAACAAGTCGACCCTGATGCAGACCATGGCAGAGCTCGCCAAGGACAAAAAGATTGTAGGTCTAAAAGACATAAGGGATGAAAGCGACAAACAGGGAATAAGGATAATCATAGACTTTAGGGAAGGCAGCAGCGGAGAACAGATCCTAAACATGCTCTATAAGTATACGCAGCTGCAGGTGACGTTCCCCTTGATAAATCTTGCAGTGATAGGCAAGAGCCTCAAGAGCCTGAATCTTCTCCAGATAATGGATACTTTTCTGGCGCATAGGGTCGAGGTAATTCTCAGGAGGAGCAGGTACGAGCTTGAGATTGCAAAGAACAGGCTACATATAGTTGAAGGGCTGCTTATAGCCATAGAAAACATAGACCGCATAATTTCAATGATAAAATCAAGCTCTGAAATAGGCGAAGCACGGCAGAAGCTCATCACCGGATTCGGGCTTTCAGAGAAGCAGTCCAATGCAATACTGGAGATGAAGCTGAGCAGGCTTACTCATCTTGAAAACAACACGCTTGCAGCAGAGAAGGACGAGCTTGCAAAGAGCATAAAATATTACTCAGAGGTGATAGGGAGCCCGCAGGCGATAAATAACATAATAAAGGAAGAGACTGCCGATATCAAAAAAAGATTCGGCACCCCAAGAAGGACGGAAATAGTATTTTCAGAGGAAGAAGATAAGATCCTTGACGAGGATATGATAAGCAACGAAAAGGTAACCGTAATACTCACAAACAGTGGCTATGTGAAGAGGCTTGCGATAAGCAATTATAAGGAGCAGGGCAGGGGAGGCAAGGGAATAATATCAATAAATCTTAAGGAAGGCGACTATGTGAAGCAGGTGCTCACATGCAACAACAAGGATTTTATCATAGGCATAACAAACAAAGGCAGGGCGTATTGGGTCAAGGCGTATAATATACCAGAAGGCGGGAGGTATTCGGAAGGCAAGGCGATAGTTAATCTTGTAGATGTAAAGGAAGAAAAGATAATTAATATACTGAATGTCGGCGTTTTCTCAAATTCGAAACTGATTTTCCTTACATCAAAAGGCATGGTGAAGAAAGTAAGAGCCGAGCTGTTTTCAAAGCCAAGGTCAAATGGCATACGTGCACTAAATCTCGTTGAAGATGACAGGATCGAGGACGTGATAGTATGCTCCAATGAAAAATACCTTATAATATCTACGAAGAAGGGCAAGTCCATAAAGTTCAAGGAATCAGATCTCAGGTACACCGGAAGGAATGCCATGGGCGTCAGGGGCATAAGGCTTCACGAAGGAGACTCCTCAAGCAACATAATATCTACGAATGAGTCAGGCAGCATCCTTGCAGTCACAGAGAAAGGATATGGTAAAATAACAGAAGCGAGCGAATACAGGGAACAGAAGAGAGGCGGAGGGGGAGTCATTAACCTCAGGGTAAACGAAAAGACGGGCAACGTAGTAAAATCGTTGTTTATAAAAGGGCCCGAGAATGTGGTGCTCATTAATTCCATGGGCATATCAATCACATTTCCCACAAACGAGATCAGGGTCACCGGAAGGGCTGCAAGCGGCGTAAGGCTGATGCACCTCGGCCCTGGCACTCAGATAGTAGACGCGATAGTGCTTGACGAAGCGCAGTAGGGATATCAGTCGATCTTCCAGAATTTCTTGTTTTTTATGAAATTTTTCTGCGCTTCTGTTATGTCCGCACAG
>JAJZOS010000020.1 GCA_021851985.1 Microcaldota archaeon
TAACGGCGTTATTGACACGTTTTCGAATATCTGCCTCTCGAGCCGCAGGCCTGACTCGTCCTTCCAGCCATTCTCTTTCCCGTACCTTCTCCTTAAATCCTCTAATCGTTCTGATATGCTGACTACGCTTAGCGGCCCTACCCTCTGGTCAGCGTATGTGCATATCTTAAGGTCAAAGTCATCTGATTGCATCATTGAGTCTATCTTAGTGAAACCCATATTCGAGATAAGGAAAATGGCCCTTTCGGATATTCCAAGCCCCTCTGCCATCTTCGCAGTTATTGCATAGTCAGATTGTGTGCCATATTTCTCGATAGTTTCACGTTTGATGCCTTTCCAGTACTCTATATATTCAGAATCATGCCCATGCCAGAACAACGGTTCGTCAAAATTGAATTTTGCTATGTTTCCGATATCATGGAGAAGTAGTGCAGCGATTATGTCATCCTTGTGTATTGCAAATGACTTTGTTGACCAGTTTTCTGCTATGATCTCGCCTATTGCAGCCGCACGGAACATATGCATCCTCAAGTGAGGTATGATATTCAATTCATCATATATCTGATTTATTGATTTGATAATTTTGCTGCTGTCCAAGTCTACCACGTTTCATGCGTAATTAAGACAGGGTCATCTTATCTTCATCCTGCTTTCCCTTCTTGCTGCATCCTTTAGCGCCGACGCTTCACTTGATTTTGCATTTATTTGCTTGAGGACTTCTGAAGTTGTAACGAATTTCACGCCCAGGCCTTTGAACTCCTCGAATGTCCTTGCCTTCCCTTCTTCACTTATCTCTTTTATTGCATCAGTTACAACTGCAACCGTCCAGTTCTTGTTGTTGTCATTTGACCATTTTACAAGGCCGACTACTGCGCATCTGTCGCAGTATTCTGTTGCTACTCCAATTACATATATAGTGGAATTTTTTGGGATTTTTTCCAGGACAACGCTTATGTACTTATTAGTAAATACGTCATTATCATCCTTCATGAGTATTACTTGCGGTTTGCTCAATTTTTGGGCAAGTTCATCATGGCTGTATTCGCCATCCCACCTTAATACGCCTACTTTTTCAGAACCAAGGAAAGTTTCCGGTATGTTCAGCTGCCCTTCTGTCCCCCCTATGCAATGATCCGGAAACTGACCACCGTTCCCTGCAAATTCTGCGCTTTTTTCGTTGTGGTCGTCTGCAGACCCGTTTATAGGAATGTTGTTTTTAGCCGCTGACTTAAATATTTTTGAAAGGTTGTCTCTGATTTTTGCTGCGTCTGGCACAGCAAGTGCGCCATCCGCATTCATGAAGTCGTTCTGAGTATCCACATTCCACACTATTATTTCCATTCAATCATCATTTTATTTTTTTAGCAGTTGCATTATGGCCTTGCCCGTTGCGAATTGCAGCCTTTGCGCTCTCTATGAGTTGTGTCTGTATTACAAGGAGATGGGATGAGAGTTCTACTTTGTATTTATTTGGAGTAAGCCCGCGTAGAGTATCTGGAAGCTTTTTCCTCTCAGATTCTGCATGTATCTTTATCTCCTCCAAAGTAGGCATTTTTACTATTATATTTCCGCCTTCCATGACCTTTTCAAGAAGAGGCGTGCCTGATTTTCTTTCCTCGATTCCTGATAGGCATATTTCGTCCATGTATGCACGGCCATCACGGCCGTAGAATCTATAAACCTGTTTTAGCCCTGGGAGTGTTATCTTGCCTTCGCTTATCTTTATCCTTGGCTGCATTTCTCCACTTTTTGTTTCCTGCTCAGAAAGTTTATATACGACGCCCAGATGTGGGGCATCGTTCGATGTGGCCACCATGGTGCCGATGCCTAGCATATCTGCTATCCCGCCCTTTGACCTTATATCTGTTATTTTAATCTCGTCTAGATCATTTGATATGACTATTTTGACATAGCCAAGCCCATTTTCATTAAGTATATTGCGGGCAAGCCTTGAGAAATGAGCCAGATCCCCCGAGTCTATCCTTATGCCTAAAAGTCTCTCTCCTCGTGATTCCATTTCTTTTGCAACTGTTATAGCATTCCTTATCCCCTGTTCAATGTCGTATGTATCAACAAGAAGCACGGTATTTTTTGGGAACGCATTGCTATATGCCCTGAAAGCATCAAGCTCGGAAGCAAAGCCCATTACAAAGGCATGCGCCATGGTGCCGCTTACTGGAATTCCGTATCTTTTTCCAGCTTCTAAATTGCTTGTTGCAACGAATCCTGCTATGTATGCTGCCCTTGCACATGCAATTGCAGCTTCAGGATCATGAGACCTTCTTGTGCCGAACTCCATCGCCTGCGAATAAAATCTTGAATTGTCAACTATTCTTGATGCTTTTGAGGCGAACATCGTTCTTGAGCCTATTATGTTAAGTAAATACGTTTCAACAAGCTGCGCCTCAAACGTCGGAGCGCGCACTATTAGCAATGGTTCATTGCTAAATATAGGAGTACCCTCCTTTACTGCCCATACGTCCCCAGTAAACCTGAAATTCCTTAGCTTTTCAAAGAATCTTTCATGTTGTTCTCCTTGGAATGCTGGCAGCGACTTCAGGTAGGATATCTGTTCCTCTGTAAAGCGGAGATTCTTAAGATAGTTTAGTGCCTCCTCAAGTCCACATGATAAAAGATAATTCCTGCTTTCCGGGATGCGCCTTACGAAAAGATCGAATGTCGAAAGCTCGTTTGATTTTCCTGCCAGCTCATTCGCGGCCATCATTGTTAATTGATACATATCTGTTTCTAAGGCGTGGTTTTTTTCCATCATATCACTTTAAACAAAAGGTCGTATTTTCTGATATATAAAGTTTGTGCGGATGTACAAATCTTTGCAGTTTCCTGTTGTTTTGTAGCCATATGATCACTGTGCAACTTTGTGCTTGTAGCCGTTGGCTATTGGCATTCGCCTTCCAGTGCCGAATGCCTTAGGCGTGACCTTTATTGCTGGCGGCGCCCTATGCCTCTTGTTTTCAGCGCCATCGATTTTCCTTACGAGCTCCTTCAGCACAGAAGGATCGGTCCCTGACTCCTTTATTTTTTCAGGGCTCTGTATCTCTTCAACATATTTGTGAATGACATTGTCCAGAATAGCGTATTCAGGAAGGCTATCCCTGTCCCGCTGGTTCGCTTTCAATTCCGCCGAGGGCTCCTTTGTAAGTATGTTCCTTGGTATCCTGTCGTATCCTGCAACTCCGTTTATGTACCTGCAGAGATCGTAAACCATCATCTTTGGCACATCGCCTATAACAGAGAGATCTCCAGCCATGTCACCGTATATTGTGCCGTACCCCACTGCGGCTTCGGATTTGTTTGAGGTGTTGAGAACCATGTACCCGAACTTGTTTGCTATTCCATATAGATTAACCATCCTTATCCTTGCCTGTATGTTCTCTTCTGCAGTTCCTGGCTTTGTATCTTTGAATATGGGAGAAAGCATTTTGGTGAACGCCTTGAATGCGGGCTCTATGGATATGATCTCTGATGCAACTCCAAGATTCTTTACAAGCGCCTTTGAATCGTTTATGCTGTGGTCCGAGCTGAATCTTGAAGGCATCATGACACACAGTACGTTTTCTGGCAAGAGGGCATCGGCGGCTATTGCTGCGACAAGCGCGGAATCTACTCCGCCAGATAGTCCAAGAACGACCTTCTTGAATCCATTCTTATGAACAAAGTCCCTGACCCCCAGAACAAGCGCATTGTATACCTCCTCAGCACTTGTCTGGTTTTTCGGGGTTACTGGCGCGCTGTTAGTTGAGAAGACTATCATATCTTCTCTGAAATGCTTTGCCTGTGCGATCATCTCCCCCTTTCCATTGAATGCGTATGATTCCCCGTCAAATATTAAGTCATCCTGTCCGCCCACCTGATTTGCGTATATTATTGGAACGTGCCCTCTTGATATGTGCTTTGATATCAGCTCCTGCCTTTCAAGGGTTTTTGAATAGTGGAATGGAGATGATGATATGTTGATTATGAGCTCTGCCCCTTTTTCCGCCTGCTTATCTGCCTGCCCTCCTTCTACCCAGATATCTTCGCATATATTTATTGCAAATTTCTTCCCGAACAGCTCGAACATTCCGTCGGAGTTTCCTGACGAAAAATATCTCTTCTCATCGAATACGTCATAATTAGGCAGGTGCATCTTGTGATACTTGTAAACTGTATTTCCATCATTAAACACGAATGCAGTATTGAAGAGTTCGCCGTCTACTCTTTCTATACCTCCTACGACAACGGCCATTCCTTTCGACGCTTTTCGTATCCTTTCCTGCGCATATTCGCAGGATCTTACAAACTCGTCTGAAAGAAGAAGGTCTTTTGGCGGATATCCTGGAACAGTCATTTCAGAGAATACGACCAAAACCGCGCTGCTTGCCTTTGCCTTTTCTATATACTCTATTATCCTGTCTGTATTGTATTCTATGCTACCTACAGACGTATTTATTTGTGCAATTGCAATCTTTGAGCCGTCCATTTTTAATCTCGGTTGTAATCTACCCTCTTGCCGTTCTGGTAAATATGTGCACGACCGTCGCCTAAGCCTGCAATTTTACCAGATACATATATGCGCCCTCCTGCTGAACGCTCCCCGACGTTTTTTCCAGCGCTCCCTTCAATCACAATTTCAACATCCTGAGGAGATGGAAAATAATTACCCAAATACGCACCAGCCCAATCTCCGGCATTCCCTTCTACCTTTATTCGTGCTGACTCATTCGCATTGAAGCCAAAAGAGTCTCCTGCATTTCCATGCACTAAAATACTAGCATTCCCTCGAGACATATAGCCCACATCCATCCCGGCATTCCTCCCTATCTCAAGTTTTGCATTACCTGACATCGAACTGCCCGCTTTATCCCCAACATCTCCATATACTAAAATATAAGCATGATCACTGCTGAGCTCGCCGGTACAAGCTCCAGCATTTCCATATATCTCAAGTTTTGCATTACCTGACATCGAAATGCCAGCTTTATCCCCTACATCTCCATGCACTAAAATATTAATATAATGCCTGCTGAGCTCGCCGGTACAAGCTCCAGCATTTCCATATATCTCAAGTTTTGCATTACTGGACATCGAAATGCCAGCTTTATCCTTTACATCTCCATGCACTAAAACATAAGCACAATCAGTGCTGTACCCGCCAGTCCGAAATCCGGCATTTCCATATATCTCAAGTTTTGCATTACCTGACATCGAAATGCCAGCTTCATCTCCTACGTCTCTATGCACTAAAACATAAGCATCATCTTTGTTGGATGTGCCAGTCCGAAATCCGGCATTTCCATATATCTCGAGTTTTGCTGAGCCTCCCATAAATCCGCCAGCATAATTTCCAGCGTCTCCACGCACAATGACAGTGCCACGCATCAACCCATATGCAAGATAATCTACTTTCCTTCCGTTGAAATCGAGATATATTA
The DNA here is from genome assembly GCA_021851985.1 of Microcaldota archaeon. The sequence continues at coordinate 5,436 of JAJZOS010000020.1, forward strand.
CATCACCGTCTTTTATTATTTTGTTTATTGCTTCAGAAATGAAAATTCCGGTTTTTTCATTAACGTCAATGATTTTACATATCTCCTCTATATCTTGCTTAGTATAATCAATGTTATTAACTTTTGATTTGTAATAATCACGCGAATCGGAAAAACTCATTTTACTGCTTGTATCGAATGCTTCCTTAAGATTTGACATTGATAGTCTATCTACGGTTATCTCGCGATTGTTTTCACTGCCACTGCGCACCGCATCTTTAAGCGTTTCTTTACTTTCATTTTTTGCATTGAATTTTTCGCCGTTATTTTTTTGCATGCTTATCACTGACATAGAATTAGTTTTTAACTATAAATAGATTATGTATATATAATATATACCTCACATATGTAAGACTTATCATGGAAAAGCGAATGTTCAAATTCGGGAATGCCAGCCTTGCTTTGATAATCCCTAAAAAGTGGATTGACAAGAACAGGCTTGATCAGTCAAAGCCTTTGAATATATTCGAAAATAACGTTGGCGATCTTGTAATATCCCCTAGGGAGGAACAGATAAAGGAGCGTGAAGAGATAATAGCGCAGAGCGTTAGTCCTGCTGCGCTTGCAAGACTTGTAGGCTTGCATTATATGTTTGGCACCACAAAATTGAGGCTCTATTTCAAAAATGGCTACGGAAAGAGCACGGCGAACTACATAACTGAGAAGATAAAGGAAGAATGTCCGGGATTTGAGATAGTTGGTCATTCAGCAAATGACATTATGATAGAGGATTTCAACAAAATGCGTGAAGCTGATATTACAAAAATAATAAGCAGGCTTAAGCTTCTTGTAAAGCAGGAATTTGAAGAGATACGCAATGGCGACCTGAAAAGTCTAGAGGAATCTGAAAGAGTGATAAACAGGTTCTTCATGCTTGGAGTAAGACATGTGAATGCGTTGGGAACAGAGGAATCAACAAAATACTTTGTTGTTCTTCAGATGCTTGAGATGATATCGGACAACCTCAACATAGTCTACCAGCCAAATATGGTACGAAACATGAAGATATTGGATATGATTGAAGAGCAGTTCGATCTATGTTTTTCGGGATTTGAAGGAAAAAGAGATTCTGTGGAGAAGTCAATGGCACTTAGAGAGGAGATATATAATTCTGCAACAAAACTTAAGTTAGATAGGCTGAAGATACATGCATTGCAGGAAATAACCAATGAAATATCTAGAATTTCAGAGTTCGGCCTATACCTTAATATGCACAAATGACCCCGTCCCAAACCCAGGCGTGAAATTCGGGTAGGAGGGCATACTGCATGGCTAGAAGCTTGGTCTTAAGATCAAGTGGACTGTGCAGCAAAGAAAATCCTGATATTAGCTTTAATACGAGAGGAACGAAAGATAGGAGACTCTGGTGGACCGGTTGTTATTATGGCATTGTCTGGTGGCTATGCTCTAGGCTCTTATGCGTAGCTTCCAATTTCTTTGAAATCTTCTTTACGCGCCTTAATGTTCTCCAAGCCTTAAGAACCCCTTTTTCACCATCAGTATTTTCCCTCCTCAAACGTGCCAGTTCTGCTGTCAATTCGAGTACCTTATCACGGTCTTGTATATGGGCTACAGTAGAATCAGGCAGCAATACTGGCTTTTCCAATTCCCTTTGAGCTCTTCTTGCTACAAACCTCACATCCGAATTCCCATCCTGAGACAGAGAATCAAAATCCAGCGCTATGCCAAAATCTGCGGCCCTGGCAATTGCAATGCATCTGACTTTGTAATCTTCATTTTTTAGGGCCTTTGTCATAATCTTTTGATTGGCATTTGGGTTCTCGACTGCTGCACGTCTTACTTCCTTGTTTGGATCGTCAAGAGCTTTTGATAGTATGGATTCTGTGGCATTTGGATTCTTGGCTGCTGCACGTCTTACTTCCTCGTTTGGATCATCAAGAGCTTTTAAAAATAAGGATTCTGTGGCATTTGGGTTCCCAGCTGCTGCACGTCTTACTTCCTCGTTTGGATCGTCAAGAGCTTTTAAAAATAAGGATTCTGTGGCATTTGGGTTCCTGAGCGCGGCTAGTTTTATCTCCCGATTTGGATAACCAATTACCTTTAATAGTACTGATTCTGTGGCATTTGGATTCTCGGCTACTGCAAACATTAGATTATCGGCTACTGCCCATGGATTGTCAATTGCTTTTGATAGTATGGATTCTGTGGCATTTGGGTTTCCAGCTGCTGCACGTCTTACTTCCTCGTTTGGATCATCAAGTGCCTTTGATAGTACTGTTTCTGTGGCATTTGGATTCTTGGCTGCTGCACGTCTTACTCCCTCGTTTGGATCGTCAATTGCTTTTGATAGTATGGATTCTGTGGCATTTGGGTTTCCAGCTGCTGCATATCTTACCATCACATTTGGATCATCAAGTGCTTTAAAAAGCGAACCCACTTCGACGCTACCGTGTTTCAGGATTTTTCTCCTATCCGATCGTTTAATAGGCACTTTCTCACTATCTATATTGCAAACTTTCTGGTATTTATACTTTTATTTTTAGCAAAATATCAAGAGGTTTTTCTTCCAATTTACATAAGCAGTATATTTCTAGCATGCGCTTTCCATATCAATCTTGCAGCAGCGAAAAACGCTATCCCTTGCCCTTCGGCTCGCTTATTATGGAATAAGTAACTGAATATATGCACTTGTTTTTCTTTGCTGCGGAGAAGAATTCGCGCGTTCTCTCTGCTGAAGTATACAGATTAAGTATATCTATGCATGTGCCGGAATGGTGCTGATGAAGCTCTGTCTTTATTGTGCCTTCAAACCTGTGCAGCATGTCCGATACATGGTTTTTTTCAGATTCACTGTATGAAATCACAAATACGCTTTCAACAGTACCTGACAGCGATTCAAGCGCATCGTAATCCTTAAGGAGGCTCAATATTGCGCTCCTAAGCATCTTTGACCTGCTCTTGAAGCCAAGCTTCTTCTGCACTGCATTGAGTTTTTGCAGGGCGTTTTTGTCTATAGATATGGATAATATTTCCAAAAAATCACATGGTGGCGCATTATTCAAATTTTTACAATCAGTTGGGAATGTTTTTGCCCATTCTTCTTATTTTCTTGAACTCTTTTATGGAATCGCTTATAGACTTTGAATTTATTATTGCCGTGCCTACGACAAGCTCATCAGCACCGCATGAACAAGCCTGCTTGCCAGTTTCTATATTGATGCCTCCATCAACAGCTATCATAGTGCCTGAATTGCCTTTGTCTATTAATCTGCGAGCAACTTTTATCTTATCTAATGAATCGGGTATGAACTTTTGGCCTCCAAACCCAGGGTGCACAGACATGACCAAAATAATGTCTGCATATTTCATATGGTCTTTTACTGAATTAAAATCTGTTTCAGGATTTATCGCGATTCCCGATCTCTTACCAAAGGCCCTTATCTCCTCCAGTATGCTGTTTTTATTCCCTGAAGCTTCGTAGTGTATTATTATCGCATCTGCGCCTGCATCTGCAAACTCCTTTATGTGGTTTGATGGATCCTGCACCATCAAATGCACTTCCAGTGGCACTTTGGCATATCTGCGTATGGATGAAAAGACTTGCACGCCATATGACACGTTAGGCACAAAGCGGCCATCCATGACGTCCACATGTATGCTGCCAACTTCGCACCTCTCCAGTTCTTTTATGATTTTGCGCAGATTTTTTGGCTCGACAGACAATATGGACGGCGAAATGATTACACAGTTAGAATCTTCTCCATGTGCTTGCTTATAATACGGCATAACCTACACACTAACAATCAAAGCAGGTCACTGGATTTTAAAATGCATGTAAGATATTCGGTTATTATCCGCCTATCTTGAACATCTTTGTCCCGCAGGTCGGACATGTGCCTGTAGCGGCCTTTTTGCCGTTCTTCATAGTTACTGCTTTTGCATCCTTCATCTCTTTCTTTTGTTTGCACTTTACACAATACGCTTCCATGCTCTCTCCAGATATATATCTCACTATATTATAAAATACGTTGCTTTGATCAGGTTTTAATGGCTTTTGACCGTTCAATTGACTTCTTCGTAATTTCCAGATTACAGGCGCTGTGCTTTGAGCGCCACTTATCTATGTGGATGTAAAACAGCATCATTTAGTAGTGAGGTATAGGCACTATAATTACTAGAATCGTATTTTGTAGAAAAGATATAAAAGGAGGATTTTTGATTGATATAACAGGATTATTGAGTGGTCAGAGTGTATAACATTAAGGCTGGAAAGACTGAAGAGCACATGGTGCCTTTTAAGGATGTGCTTAGAAAAATAGCCGAGTCCGGAGAAACGTCAGCTTTTGGCGCAAAGCCAGGAGCAAACATACTTAAGGATTTTTTGGTCGGTATCGTATCAAAGCGCACTAATCTATCTAATGAAATTGGATTCGTTAGGGATTATTTGGAGTTCCAGATGAGCAGCACTTATTTTGGCTACGGGCGCATTGGAAATAAAAAACCGGTAATCCTTGTGCCAGGATTCACCGGAGGGGATTGGACACTTGTCGATCTCCATAGGTGGCTTGATAGGATGGACTATTCTCCAAGTTTTGCAGGAATAAATTTCAATATAGAGTATTCGGGTGTCCTGCTGGACAAGCTGCAGCGCAAGCTTGACGATGAGACTGACATATGGCAGAGAAAGGCAGTTCTCATAGGCCACAGCAGAGGGGGCATGCTTTCAAAACTACTTTCTGACAGGAATCCGGACAAGGTAGAGCAAGTAATAACTTTGTGTTCACCGCTAAACAGCACATTCAGTTTCAACCAGGCGGTGCTCGCAGGCCTTGCAATAGCCGCAGTTTACAACATACCTAAATACGGAATCAGGATTAATGAAGAGTTTAGCCTCCTCAATCAGCTTGATAAGCGTTCGAAGGTGCCTTTGACCTCAATACGGGCAAAGAATGACGGAGTAATAAATAAGGAGTCTTGCATAAGGAGCGACGCAACGAACATCGAGATAAACAGCACGCATTTGGGGTCGCTTGTAAATGTAGATGCGTATAAGGCAATATTTGGCGCATTGAAGCGCAATGCATCCTAGCTTTTAGCACGCATTGACAGCCTAATTCTGACGTTATTGATACGCTCTGCTTTGTTATTCAGCTTTCTTAATTTTTTAGCTTTGGCATCCATCCTGCTTTTAAGTTCGTATATGTGTTTTTTTCTAATGAATCTGAATATGCTAGATTTGTGCCTTATAAACTCCCTTGATAATGAATCCGAATCTTCTTTGTGTTTTTTTATCAGCGCATCTGCAG
>JAJZOS010000111.1 GCA_021851985.1 Microcaldota archaeon
TGTCGTAGGCACTGAAAAAGCAAATGCCCTATCCTAAATTGATTATACTATCTGGGCGTCAACTACTTTAATCGGAGGTTCGAAGCGCATCAGCCTAACTCCGCTAGCGTTTCTCCCCGTTACTCTTATGGCTGCAATCGCGAACTGTATTGATAAGCCCTTGGAATTCACTATCAATATGCTTTTATCCTTCTCAGCTGCAAGGACCCTTACAACGCCGCCGGTTTTTTCGGTGCATTTTATATTTATTACTCCCTTGCCTCCGCGCTTCTGAAGCCTGTATTTCATTATCTCCGTAGCTTTGCCGAAGCCCTTTTCCGTTACCGATACTATGTTGGAATCCTTAGATGCCGAAACCACATTTATTACATAGTCGTCATCGTTGAGCCTGATGCCCCTGACGCCATATGCATTCCTCCCCATAGGACGTATGTCTGTTTCTTTAAACCTTGTGCCCTTCCCCAAATGCGAAGCTATGAACAACTCGTCCGAACCGCCAGATAAGCAGACATCCGCCAGCATGTCATTGCTGTATGTGGGTATTGCTTTTATGCCGCTGGAGCGAGGGCGGGAGAACAATTTTGCGCGCACCCTTTTGATCCTTCCCCTCTTAGTTACAAAATTCAAGAAGGAGTCTTCAAACACCCGCGTGTTTATTACTGCTTCTATCTCCTCGTTCTCTTCGAGCTTTACGAGATTGACAGCGGCTTTGCCCATGCCATACCTATTTCCTGTAGGTATCATGTAGCCCTTCAACCAATATGCCCTGCCTTTATTGGATACCATCAGGAGATAATCCTTAGACATGCAGGTAGCTACCTGTTTTACAAAATCGCCCTCCTTAAGGTCTATGGTTATTACTCCCTTGCCTCCGCGCTGCTGGCTTTTGTATATGTCCGCTGGCAGCCTCTTAAGGTATCCGGTATTTGTGAGTATTATCACGCTTTCCTCATCCTTTATGAGGTCTTCGCTTTCTATATCCTGCATATCTATGTTGCTCTCAATTGTAGACCGCCTCTCCCTCCCGAACCTATCACTTACGTCCTTGGTCTCCTCTTTTATTATTTTGTAAATCTCGTTGTTGTCTGAAAGTATCTTCCTGAAGTATTCTATGCTTTGCTTTAAAGAATTCATTTCGTTGCGCAGGGTATTGCTCTCAAGGCTTGTAAGTCTGCTAAGCCTCATTTCCAGTATTGCGCTGGCTTGCTTCTCTGAGAATTCGTATTTAGCCATAAGCGCGGCCCTGGCATCCTTAGTGTCGCTGCTTTTCTTTATGATTGCCACAACGCTATCAATATCGTTTATTGCTGTTAGCAGCCCGTCTACAATGTGAAGCCTGTCTGATGCTACCCGCAGGTCGTATTCCGTACGGCTCTTTATAACGCTGAACCTGTGCTCTACGAATATCTTTATAAAATTTTTAATGTTAAGCGTAAGCAGCCTATTCCCTATGACTGCGATGTTCATTACGGGGAGCGAGTTCTGCAGCTGCGTATGCTTGTAAAGCAGATTCAATATATATTCTGGATTTGTATCCCCCTTAAGCTCTATAATTATCCTTATCCCTCGTTTGTCACTCTCGTCCCTAAGCGCGCTTATGCCCGCAAGTGCCTTGTCCTTCACCAATGTTGCTATTTTTTCTATGAGCGTGGCCTTGTTTACGGTATAAGGTATTTCGGTTATGACTATGCGCTTGCCTTTATGTCCTTCAATGTCTTCTATATGGCTTCTCGCCCGTATCATCACCGACCCCCTGCCGGTAAGGTAAGACCTTACCAAATTGCTATCATGGAATACTATGCCGCCGGTAGGGAAATCAGGCCCCTTTATGAATGCCAAAAGTTCCTCGCTGGTTATCTCCCTATTATCGATATATGCGATTACGGCGTTGCAAACCTCAACCAAATTATGCGGCACAATGTTTGTAGCCACTCCAACGGCTATGCCCGAAGAGCCGTTTATTATCGCGTTCGGGATTTTTGACGGGAGCACAACCGGCTCCTCTTCCGTGTTATCAAAATTTGGCACGAAAGGCACAGCCTTCTTTTCTATATCTACCAGCATTTCTTCAGCAATTGCCCTAAGCCTTACTTCCGTATAACGCTGTGCTGCCGGCGGGTCTCCGTCAATGGATCCCATATTGCCCTGTCCTTCTACGAGCATATGGTTCATTGAAAAATCCTGCGCCATTCTAACCAGTGTTTCGTACGCCGCCATATCTCCATGCGGGTGATACTTGCCTATTACCTCCCCAACTATCCTAGCGCTTTTCTTCGTAGGTTGGTCATGTACATTGTTAAGCTTGTACATTGCATAAAGTATCCTTCGCTGCGCAGGTTTCAGTCCGTCCCTCGCATCTGGCAGAGCTCTGCCTACGATTACACTCATCGCATAGTCTATGTAGCTAGACTGCATTTCGTTCTCTATGGATACGTCAATTACATTGTCCATCTGCCATCACACGTCCAAGAAAGAAACCTCTGTGGAATGCTCCTCCAAAAATTTTCTCCTTTCATCTACATTTATGCCCATCAATATGCTAAATATGGAATCGGCCAACTGTGCATCCTTTATAGTTATCCTCTTCAATACTCTGCTAGATGGGTTCATCGTGGTTTCCCACAGCTGATCAGGGTTCATTTCACCCAAACCCTTATACCTATTCACATTCGCCTTGCCTCCATAACCCTCCATTATTTTATTCAATTCAGCATCTGAATAAGCGTATTTTACCTCCTTTCCGTGTGCTATCTTATACAGTGGGGGCTGTGCAGCATATACATAACCCTTTTCTATCAGGGGTTTAAGGTACCTGTAGAAAAATGTTAAAAGCAATGTTTTAATGTGGCTTCCATCGACATCTGCATCTGTTAAGAATATTATTTTATGGTATCTCAATTTCTCTATATCGAAGGATTCCTTAATGCCCGTTCCAAAAGACGTTAC
>JAJZOS010000112.1 GCA_021851985.1 Microcaldota archaeon
CTCTTCCATTACGTCTCCGAGAGTGCAATATCTTACATCAGTTATATCGACCATTACTGCCCAGGGTTCTAAGTATGAGCAGACTATCGCAGGGCCTGTTTTATAACCCCTGTGGCCTTCTCGTATAGTTATCTGCTTCTTTCCGCTGAGGATGTTTTCTCGCATTTCGGGGTCTTGCGCAATTAATATTGCGTATAGTGGTTGTTCCATTTATTTTAATTAAAAGAACACTTATTAATACTTAATCTCTAATTTACATTGGCGCATTAGGACTGCTGAAGTGGTTTTATGAGGTACATTAAGGGCTTTCCGAAAAAGCACAACTTGTTTTTTGTCATAATAGTCGGGTTAATCCTTTCATTAACAAACGCAATCTGGGCTTTTCTTCTGTCTATATCGGAATCCGCGAATGGGAATTTCTTCGTTGTCGCCTTTTTTATGGCTCTGGGCCTGTTCATATTGCCGTTATTTCTGCTTATTATAAAAAAAGAGAGATTCAAATTTGCAGCGCTCCCGGCGGCTACTGGAGTTGTATTCGGAATATCAAATGCAATATTGCTGAGCATATTTACCTACAAAGATTCCGTGGTGGTTTACTCCTTCATTTCTCCAACAATCATAGTCTTCGTATTATTAGAATTGATTGTGAACAAAGCCAGGATAAATAAAACTACGAAGTTAAAATTGATTTTTGGCGGTGCTCTTGCCGCTATCGGCTTCTTATCGCTCTCCTTATTCGGGTTGAATGGCTCTCTTATAAACCCGTATGACTTGGCGATTTCGGTCTTTTTAATCGTACTTTACGGGGCCGCGGGTTTTCTCCTCACCGAAACCGGGTTACGCAGCAAATCTACTTTGAACCCCGTGGTTAATATCGGATTATTCGAACTTGTTGCAATGCTCCTATTTTTGCCATTCGGTTATAGCAACCTATCTTTCAATGGAGTTGACTTGGCCGTGCTTGCGGGGATCGTTGTGAGTATCGGCGTGATGATAAGCTTCAGCGGCTACTCGTCGGTAAGAGGAGGAGAAAATGCATTGCCATATTCTTCTATAATCTACATACTCTCTGAGATGGAAACCTTGTTCCTGCTTGTTTTTTACAGTATTTTTGTCGGGCGGCTTAGTGTCTACGTTATCCTATCGATAGTTTTGATAACTGCTTCTGTGTGGTATCTGTCAAAAGAATCCAACACTGCCTTGGGTAGCTGACTTAGCCGAGATTGCGACGCAACGATTTTATCATTTGAACGGCGCGACCTTTGGTTTTAAGTCCTGAGGCGGTTTTGGAGCAAATTTCGCTTCTCTCCTAGATAGGAAAAAGCTGATTATGAGTATTACAGCGCCGACCACGCCGAATATTATATCAAAAGCTAAAAGAGTGGATGTAAACGGGGAAAAAAGAGTGGGCGGTATTCTTATAGTGTACCCCGCAACTGGGAACTGAACCAAAAACGGTATTATAAAAGTAAATGGGATGTACACTGAAACAAAAGACAGTATTGCCGCGGCTATTGTATTTCGTCCAGTAGCTTGGAATCTCTTATAGCCTCGGTAGGACAGGAAAATCAAAACTACGCCCGCTGCTGCGAATACATCGGCTAATATCGAAAAAAGTCCTATGTCAGAATTTGACAGTGGGAGGTTTATCCCGGTGCTTTTGTCGAGAGAAGATGAGATTGCGCACAAAAAACTGCAGCCTGGCTGATTGCTTATCTTTGATAACGCCGCAGAGACTGCTGCACTCAGATTTGCGTTATTAACCGAAGAGTTCAATATGCTAGTGGAAGATGAGTGTGTAGAATAGTTTATTATTGAGCTTATCGCATTCTGTGTGAACTGCGGCGATAGTATTCCAGAAGAAGTGGCTGAATAGAGGTAAATTATAAACAGAAGCCCGAAGAAAAGGAATATCCCTCCGAACCACCTGCCCATCGACTTCAAGACCATAATACTCTTAATTATCACATGATATTAAGCTTTTATTCTTTTCTGTATATGTTTAATAATGGATGTGTATAACACTATCTCAAAAAAGAAGGAGAAGTTTGAACCGTTAAAAACTGGCCTAGTAACAATGTACTGCTGCGGGCCGACAGTCTACGATTTCGTCCATATAGGAAACTTTAGAACATTCATCTTCTACGACATCGCAAGGCGGGTTTTGGAGTATAATGGGTATAAAGTGAAACAGGTGGTTAACATAACCGACGTGGATGACAAGACTATAAAGGGTTCTAGAGAGACTAACTCTACCCTAAAAAGCTACACTGAGACTTATACCAAATACTTTCTGGAAGACATAAAAAAACTGAACATAAAACCGGCGGAACTTTACCCCCACGCAACAGACAATATCCTAGAGATGGCCAAAATAATAAAAAAACTAGTAAAAGACGGCTATGCGTACGCGCAGGAAGACGGGATTTATTATTCCATAAAAAAATTCAAGGATTATGGTAAATTGTCCGGCGCCGTCATAGACTCAGAGGCGATAAAGATAAAAAAAGATGAGTATAGCAAGGAAAACGCAGCGGATTTCGCGCTCTGGAAAGCGTGGTCGCCCGAAGACGGGGATGTGTTTTGGGAACATGGACTTATCAGAGGGAGGCCTGGCTGGCACATAGAATGCTCGGCGATGAGCATGAAGTATTTGGGTGAAACCATCGATATACACAGCGGCGCTGTAGATCTGATTTTTCCGCACCACGAGAACGAGATAGCCCAGAGCGAGGCCTATACCGGCAAAAAATTCGTAAGATACTGGCTGCACCCTGAGCATCTGCTGGTCAACGGCCAGAAGATGTCTAAAAGCATGAATAACTTCTATACGCTTAGGGACCTTGAGGGGATGGGATTTGACCCGCTTGCTTTCAGGATGCTCGTCCTGGATGCGGATTACAGAAGCAAGCTCG
>JAJZOS010000113.1 GCA_021851985.1 Microcaldota archaeon
GTATACCTGCACCATACTGCTGTTATTTCAGAAGCAATGTATAACCTGGCATTGGAAAATGCGATAGAAGAAGGAAGCATAATACCAAAAGAATTTATATATTTTACTGACGATAAAGCCGTAGCTGAACTTCTTAAGTCAAATGCATCCAAGCATATTATTGAAATGGTACTTTCAAGAAACCTATTCAAGCGTGCTTATTACGAAGAAATAGGTAAAAAACAAATAAATGTGCAAGAAGTAAGAGATGCAATAGAAATGGCAGGAGTAAAATATAACGACTACGTAATAAGGGTTATAAACTTCAAGGGCGGCAACGACGACGTACAGCTTATTGATAACACTGGAAAGCGTATATGCATGCTTAGCGAAAAATCAGAGCTGTTCAATACACTTGGCAAAATGCTCAACAGCCGCCGCATACTTATGGTTGCATGTAATCCAAAATTCAAAGATAAAATCAACACTGCAATCAAAAAGGTTTTATAATGTGTTACTAATAATATCTCTGCGGGGTCCATAGCTCAGTTTGGTCAGAGCGGCTGGCTCTTAACCAGTAGGTCGGGGGTTCAAAATGCTCAACAGCATGAAATTCCCCCTGGACCCGCATAAAATCAAGTATGTTTTTTCAGAACAGGATTGCCGAATAACGTAACCGTGAAACGGTCCAAATTATAATCTGTCTTAAAATCTCTCAACAAACCTACTACGTCGGCATTCTGCCGCAAATAACGTATTGACCGTTCCACTAGGTCGTAGTGGAAGTCAGGAAGCATGTTTGCCGCGCATTTCCTCATATCCTCTGGATAAGCTGCTTTGAAATAGCCCAAACTTATATTGCCGTCAATTATCCTTACATTAAAAAAAGCATCCTGAATCTTAATGTCTGAAGTAAAAAATTTATTTACGACATCTAACATTTTTATTCCCGATGCGATGGGTATATCTACAAGTTCTTCATTGCCCCTCAGCAGCTCTAAGGTTTGTTCACTATCAGTGGGTTTAGATATATCAAGTACGGCGCTCCCCAAGTTTGCATATAAGGGCAATAGCGTTGCCGTTTTTATAAACATGGTCACACTCTTATTTGCAAACCAATCTATTTATCTTTTTTGTACGCCTTTAATGGTGCGAAAAATTATGGCTGCATCCAGTCGATCTCGTAATATTCATATTCGCTTCGCGGCAAATCCACACGCCTTATCTTATAATATGTAACCGACGTTTCCCGGTCTGCTATCGCAAGAACGAGTTCAAGCCCTTGCGATTTAGCCTCGTTTATTACTGCGGAAAGCTCGCTTCCTCCAATATATTCGTTCTCGCTTAAGGAAAGCATGCCGTATCTTGCGGGATTGCTATCAGGTACTTCTATTGCGCCCCCATTCCTATGATATAACACAAAATCTATACCGATTTTTTTCTTTCTGCTCTTTCCAGGTATAGCTAATATGAATGTTTTTCTAACGGAATGTGCTACTCTTATAGCTCTAGCCCATTCGGATATTAAAAGTTTGACATCCCGTGGGAATACATGAAGCACATGCTTTGAATGCACCCAGTTAGCATCGCTTTTTATAGGCCTTGCTCCTGGAAAATATATCCTGAAATGTGTACCAAACTTGAATCCGGTTTTAACAACATAACCTTTATTCCTCCAGTCTTTGTAAACATCATACAGTTTCCCTGCATCGGACCTGCGTTTTATTGCAGTATCCATTATGCCTTTCCTTGTCATGTTCTTTACTTTCAATATGCCCTCGTCAACCAAGAAAAGCGTTTCATATACGTCTAATTTGTTCAAGGTGCCTCTGTCGCTGGCTTTATATGTGCCATACTGGCCGAACCAATTATCCATGTAAATCTTCATCCCCTTCTCCGGGTCATCAACTATAGTTGTCATATCCTCTTCAAAAAAAGTGCCGTCGATGATAATTTTCTCGAGTTTAGTCCCTCCAGAAGGATATTTTTTTAACGGGCTTTTTCCACTCGAAGGCTCTTTTTCACTGAATGGTTTTATTACCAATCCCCTATCCCTCCAGTCCTTGAATGTAAAATATCTGGCCATCAATTTCCTGCTTTTCATGAATTCACTGGCTATGTCGTTGAACGACATAGCAATTCCCCCATCGGAGTTGTTGCATACTGCCTTCCTCACATCCATCAAGTATAAAGCCTCCTCTTTTGAAAGCATCAGAACCCCACCCTTGTAGACGCCAAAATTTCCATTTTTAAGTATGTCTATGGTGGACTGATCCTGCGCAAAAAGTGATCGGCTCTTGCGGTCATAAATTATTGTTAAGGTCATGGTTATTCACTGCTCCTTAAATAAGCCTGCAACCTCGTTTTCTATATCCGACATTTTTGCAGGTATTATAATTGTAGATACATTGGGCTTGAAATCTAGCGTCGCTGCTTTTTCCAACGTCGTAAATATTACCTTCTGGCTCTCCATTGATATATCTGATATTATAAAAATATATTTGTTCTTGTTTGCTACTCCTTGCCTATAATGTGCTTCAGCCATATCAAGAACGTGCATTGCCTCTCCTATGCTTATTGAACTGTTTGACTTTTGGTCATAATCCAAAAGTACCAGGCTATGCAATTCATTCCTCAAATTCCGCGCGATTGTCTCGTAAAAAGATACGGGCTTATAATTGTCATACCAGCGTGGTATGGTGCATACGCCCCCAAAGCGATAGAAATCCAGTCCCGATTCGCCTATTGCGGCAGAAAATACTGAAGAGGAGTGGAAAATGCGTATATCGACGCCGGCTTTTTTTGCCTGGGAAAATAATATTTTGTGTGTCGTGGCGATGAGTGGATCACCGCCGAAAAGTATTGAGACATCGCTCTTCCTTGAAAGATCAATAAGCTTTGCCG
>JAJZOS010000021.1 GCA_021851985.1 Microcaldota archaeon
ACGGGTCTCCCTCTACTTTTGCACCTGAATTAATAAGAAGTTTAAGCATTGCGCCCCTTGAATCGTCATTTAATATTGCAAGATTAACCGGCATTATAGGAACTTTTCCGCCATTGATGAATAATGGCTTGTTAGGGTCGGCTCCAAGATTCAGTGCTATGTCTACTTCATCTGCATTTTTGTCCAGCAGTATACTGTCTCGCAGAAGTACATATGCAATATCCTTTATGGATTCTGATTCAGCCATGATGACATCAGTTCGTTTTTGTTTGAATTGTTCAATATTATAAGCATTTACTTCAAAATTTTGAAGGGTTTTTGGTTTGCCGGCTGATGAAAAGATTTAAATTAAAGCATATGACATAATATACTGCCAAATATTGTGGTCAGTGGTTTCATGTCAGTTAAGAAGAGCTTGGATAATAAACTGGTCAACATATCCGAAGTGCTTGACATACTCGATGAAAGGAAGAAAGGAGGCGAGCTTGGATATGAGCAAAGCATAACTTATGAGTATGCCAGCAAATTTGCGAAGTTGAAGCCAGGAGATGCAAAGAAAATGAAGAAGGAACTGGAAAACATGGGGCTTGAGGAAAAGCTGGCTCTTAAAGTGATAGAGATTATGCCTGAAGAACAGAACCTGCTAAAACTGATCCTTGCAATGGACAAAAATAGGGCTCCTGCAGACGAAGAGACGATAGGCAAGATACTCGGAGTAGTGAAGAGCTACGCCAAATAAATAAAAACTGATGATCTAAATGCCAGAGTTAGAGCCTAGGAGGGAAAGTCTTGAGGAACATGCCATAGTGCTTGACTATCTCCCTACTGGAAGATCCTCTTCGGCAAGGTCAGAACCCCTTGTGCAGCTGCTGGGAGAGGATAAATTCACACTTCTCGAGGCGGTGCCAAAGAGCCCAGATATACATATCGGCGAGAAGGTTTACATTGGAAAGGGAGACCGGGACAAAATATCTGTAATAAAAGGCAGGCTTTTGTACAGCGAACTTACCGAAGTGTCAAAGAATGAGCTCTCAGGTGCAATATCAAAAATAATAAAGGCAAATGAACAGAAATTCATAAGCATTTTCAACAGCGCAGGACCGCTTAACATAAGAATACATTCACTAGAACTGCTGCCAGGCATAGGGAAGAAACACCTTACAGCCATACTTGACGCAAGGGATGAGAAGCCTTTCGAGAGTTTTGAGGATATATCGAAAAGAGTAACATTGCTTCAAGATCCGGTCAAGTTGCTTACTGACAGGATAATACTCGAACTCAAGGGAGAATCAAGATTCAACATTCTTACAAGACCGGTGCAGCGATTCTGAATTTTGTGCGTCAGGCCTTTTCTAGATGCATCTGCGGTACGATGAGCTTCCTTACCGAAGACTTTGAAGTGTTGATTTTTACTATGTATGACGCCCCCTGCCTGCCTATTACCACTCCAATCCTCCCCCTATACCTTGGATGAGGTATATTCGCAAAATTTGACTTTGGAAGTATAAGCACCCTGTCATTGACGTTGAAATCCTTTATGAGTTTGGTTATGCCTAGCTTTGAAGGCTTGTGGTGTCTGGCAAGGTGTCTTGTCCTACCTACAAAAAGCCCGTGGGATCTTTGCGACATTTATATCATCTTTGTTATCAAAATATGGCTGAAAGTACAGATATAGTACATAAATACCTTTATAAATACTTTATGTCATATTTAAAGATAGTGGTAAAATGGCTAAAGCTCAAGTTGAGATTGGAAGGACAAAATCCGGAAAGAGAGTGGAACTTCATCCTAACTTCAAGATAGAGAATATTGTTGCTAGCGCTGACCTTGGTGTGGAGCTTGACCTGTATGGTATAGCAAAAGAATCTCCTGACGTTGACTATGAGCCTGAGCAGTTCCCTGGAGCAATATGCAAGATACACGAGCCGAAAACGGCAATACTGCTCTTCAAGAATGGAAAGATAATATGCACTGGTGCGAAGACTGAAGCGGATATTAAAAAGGCAATAAGCCAAGTAATAAAAATAGTGAAGAACTATATCCTTGAATCTTCCTGAAATTGAGAGCTAATTGCGCTTTTGGCCGGATATGCGCTGCGGCATGCTGCAATTCATTCGCTGCGTATCTTTTTAGAAGCGACGCGATATATCAGATATAAGACTATTCCGAATGCTGCAATTGAGACCAATACCATACCTGGATTTGAAGACGACAGGGCATAATACCCAAATCCAATAAGCACTGCATTCCATATCATTGAGCCCAGTATCGAATAAATGTAAAATCGCTTCAGTTCCATCTTTGCGAATCCGGCAGGAAAGCTTATCAGACCCCTCATTACTGGAACAAGCCTTGCAAAAAACACAGACGCGGCGCCATTGATTGAAAACCACGAATCAAAAGAATCCAGTGACTTCTTGCTTATATGGAATTTGTCCATATGTTTGTATACTATGTCTTTTTCAAGATAATATGCTATCGCATAATCAATGGATATGCCTATTGCCGTGCCGATCACGGAGGCAGTAAAAGCCACATATGGATTAAGATGAAATGATGCATAACTAGAAGTAGAAAGCTTGCCCACAAGAGGAAGAAGCACTTCGCTTGGTATGGGCATGGAAGCGGATTCCAGCGCCATAAGAAATATTATTGCAATGTAACTGTATGAATACAAAAGAGTGCTTATTCCTGAGTACGTCAATGCAGCAATTGAAAAAATAAACAGATCCATATTTATCACAGATTTTTGTGCATCGATTGTGGCGCAGTCTGCGCAGTAAATTTGCTAATGTTCTATGTATTTAAGCGTATTTGTGCTGCCTCTCTGGTGAGGCGACCCGGATACAACAATATATTTCCTGAAACCTTTTCTTGTTGCTATTCTTTTTATCTCTGAAAGCATCGAATCTGTATCTTCGTACTGTTTTATAGGCTCCGAATTCACTCCGTAAAATATTTTAAGTTTCTTCCTGACAGATTCAAAATTACATAATGCAATTATATTTGATTCCGGCCTGAGTGCAGACAGCTTCTTTGCCGTAGCGCCGCTGTGCGTAGGTGCAAATATGCAATCGGTCCTGTAGTTATCTGCAATATCAGCTGCGGCAAATGCTATGCTGTCGTTTATTCCGCTTATCTTAAAGTGTTTTTTGTTGCTTGTGATTATTGATTGGGCGTTCTTGGCAGTAGTTGCAAGCACATTAACGGCATCTAGAGGATACTTGCCTACTGCAGTTTCTTCGCTAAGCATGACGCAATCGGCTCCGCTCGTTACTGCAGTTGCTATGTCAGTCACTTCTGCACGCGTCGGCATTGGCGAATTCACCATGCTTGCAAGCATCTGAGTAGCTACAATAACGGGCTTGGATGCAGCTCTTGCAGCATTTATCAGATGGAATTGTATTATCGGAAGCATTTCCACTTTTACCTCAAAGGCAAGATCACCCCTCGCTACCATTATGGCATCAGACGCTTCCAATATGCCGCTTATGTTGTTAACCGCGTCGTTCCTTTCTATCTTTGCGATTATGTCCATGCCATTACATTTTTTTCTCATAGTATTGATATCGGATGCGGACTTGACGAATGACATTGCAATAAAATCGAAGCCGTTCTTCTTGGCAAACTTGGCAAGACGGATGTCATCCTTTGTGGGTGAAGCGGCAGACACGCTTCCGTTGCTTATGTTTATTCCTTTTCTGCTGAGAAGCACACCGGCATTTATCGCGCGGGATATTACCCTTCTCTTTGAAACCTTTTCCACCAAGAAATCCATTATGCCGTCCCCTATAGAAAGGCGAGACCCTTTCTTTACGAACTTGTGTATGTCAAAATCAAGGGGCACTTCGCCTTCCCGTGATTCCCCATACTTAAACGCCACAATACTTCCCTTCTTAACATTTATTTCCTCCTTGAGGTTGCCTAGCCTTATCTTTGGCCCGGGAAGATCCGCAAGCAGTGCAACTTCTTTCTTTCTTGATCTTGAAACGGCATTTATTTTATCAATGTATTCAAGCCAGCTTTCGGAGCTGCCATGCGACATGTTGATCCTGAACACGTCTACATGCCCGATTATTTTTTTAAGCACGGCTCCACTGTGTATTGCAGGCCCGTACGTTGCTATTATCTTTGTTTTCATGCAAAAACACTTGGAATAAAGCAATTAAGCTTTAAATTAGCAGTGTTGTACTTCGTCTCCTTCTCAATATTTCACAAGGGATATCACGTTTTCATCCCCAAGCAAATGCCTTCCATTGAGCTCTGAAAGTTCAACTATAAATGCGAACTTTTGGACCTTGCCTCCAAGCTCGGTGACTAGCGACTTGCTTGCGCTTGCAGTCCCGCCAGTGGCAAGAAGATCATCTACTATAACAACCTTGTTGCCTTCCTTAATAGAATCCATGTGAACCTCGACAGTTTCAATGCCATATTCAAGCTTATAGTCCCTGCTTATCTTGTCATAGGGCAACTTTCCCTTTTTCCTAATAGGCACAAATCCTTTTTTCATGCGGTATGCAAGAGCTGAACCTATTATGAAACCTCTGGCCTCTATACCAACAATATAATCGAATTCGATGCCGGATAGCCTTCTAGACAGCTCTTCCACGCATTTCCCGAATGCCTCAGAATCCTTCAGAAGAGGCGTGATGTCCCTGAAGATTATGCCTTTCTTTGGATAGTCTTTTATATCCCTTATCCTGCCTTTTATTAAAGCCCCTATATCCTGATCCTCCTTTATCTTCATAGCCATGTGTCTAATAGTAGAGTCTCGAATTTAAATATTTTCTTATTTCCTTTGATATGTGTTGTGTTTTTATGAAACTGTTATTTGTAATTCTTGACGGAGGCGCGGACAGGAAAGACGCATCTCTGGCAGGCATGACTCCGCTGCAAAGCGCAAACATGCCTAATCTGAGGGAGATTGCAGCCGGAGCCATAAAGGGTATGATTTATCCTATAGCCAAGGACATTGCACCTGAGTCAGACGCAGCAGTATTCTCGATATTAGGATATGAGATAAGCAAATACACTGGACGGGGCCCGCTTGAGTCCTATGGCGCAGGATTAAAGATAAGGAAGGGATGCGCTGCGTTCAGATGCAACTTTGCAACCGTAGATAGCCACATGAACATAATAGACAGGAGGGCCGGCAGGATATCTACTGAAGACGCCAAAATTCTAGAAAAAGAAGTCAATGGCATAGATATTGGATTAGAAGGCGTAAGCTTCAAGTTTAAATCGACAATAGGGCATAGGGGAGTGTGCGTATTCTACAGAAAGGGAGGGGACTTCTCTCCGAATGTATCTAATGCGGACACAGGCTACATTAAGAAAGGGAATATCTCTGTTGCAGAGCTGTCAGGAAGCAAAAAGCTTCCTGAAGTCATGCCGCTAGATGGCTCTGAAGAAGCAAAATTCACCGCTTATGTAGTTAATTCTTTTGTTAAAAAGGCTGTAGAAAAATTGTCATCGTGCAGCATGAATATTGAAAGATCTGAAAAAGGGGAGCTGCAGGCAAATGCATTGCTTCTGAGGGATGCAGGCATAGACCTCCCAAAAGTTGAAAGGTTCAGTGATAAGCATGGAATGAGCTGTGCATTTATTGCGGAGATGCCTGTTGAGAAGGGCATAGCAAAACTCCTCGGAATGCATGCAATAAATTTGAGTCAGATAGAAAACCGAAGGAAAAGATACTCAAGAATGGCAGACCTTGCAATCAAAAACTCGGATCGATATGACTTTATCTATGTACATATAAAGGGCCCCGATGAACCAGGTCATGACGGCGACGCACTCCTGAAGAAATCGGTGCTTGAAGACATAGATGATGCATTCTTCGGAAAAATAAAGAATGTTGATTCGAAGATAGTGATTACATGCGACCATGCAACTCCCTGCATCATGAAGGCACATTCAGGAGACCCTGTTCCCGTAATGTTAACTGTTGCAGATCCTAAAGATGATAAACGTATACTGTTTGACGAAGATATAGGATCAAGTGGTAGGATGGGAGTCATGAATGGAAATAGGCTCATTGAATACGTTCTTAAGATGTGGGATAATGAAAAATAGCGAAATAAGTGAAATAAGAGTTAGGAAAATAATGGATTCACGGGGAGGATTCACAGTTGAAGTTATTGTGGAATCTGAGGATATATCGTCGAATGCCATGGTGGCGAATAGCACAAGTACCGGCTCGCACGAGGTTTGTGCATTCCCTAATGGGGATGTTGATGCATGCATATCAAACTTTGAGACAAAAAAGAAAGATTTTATTGGGATTGACGCAATAGAACAAAAGGCAGTAGACGACACACTAAAGTCTGTTGGAGGAGAGGGTTTTGGATTTATCGGAGGGAATATAGCAACAGGAGTATCGATAGCTGCAGCAAAGCTGGCTGCCAAATCCTTAGGCATGGAGCTTTACGAATATGTACACGCCAAATTCACGAAGCAATACGGAATAAGAAAATCAATACCAAGGCCACTTGGAAATCTTATCGGTGGCGGAGCCCATTCTAATAATAAAATGTCAATACAGGAGATACTGATATCCGCAGATTCTGGCAAATTCATGAAAAATGCTACAATAAACGCGCAAGCGCATAAGGAACTTGGGAAGAGATTGAAGTCTATGGGCATGTCGACAGGCGTGAATATAGAAGGCGCATGGAATACTGGTCTGGGAGACATGGAAAACCTGAAGCTTGCAAAAAGTGTAGCAATGGACGTAGGGAAAGAGACAAGCAGCAGAATTGAACTCGGCGCAGATTTCGCGGCAAGCGAATTTTTCAAGGATGGCAGGTACAGATACTCCGATGCTTCATTCGACGTGAATGGGCATGTTGAATTCGTCTACGGACTAATAAGAGACTTCTCGCTTTCATATGTAGAGGATCCGATGAATGAGGATGATTTTGGCGGTTTTGCATCACTGCTGAAAAAATCTGGAAAATCATGCATGATAGTTGGAGACGATTTATATACCACCAACAAGAGCAGAGTAGAAGAAGGCATAAAGAAATTGGCAACCAATGGAGTGCTGATAAAAGTAAACCAGATAGGAACGCTCAGCGATACTCTTGATGTTATAAAAGTGTCGCATGAAAACGGACTTGCCACTATAGTATCGCACAGAAGCAGGGAGACAACTGATAATTTTATAGCACATCTTGCTGTAGCCTTCGGATCAAAATTCATAAAAACAGGGATAGTAGGAGGCGAAAGAGTTTCAAAGCTTAACGAGGTTGCAAGGATAGAGGAGATTGAATCGCTTGTTGGATAGCTGTATTGCGGCTGAGATAAGCTTTTTTATAAGGCAGGTACATTATAGTATTGATATCTGTGGAGACTGAAATGCGCATGGATAAAAAAGAAGAGGACATAATAAGATACTGGAATGACCATAACATTCTGGAGAAGATACGCGAGAAAAACAAAGGAATGAAACCTTTTTATTTCCTTGACGGCCCACCGTTCGTCAGTGGAGACCTGCACCCGGGCCAGATGTGGGTCAAGTCAATGAAGGACGTGATTCTACGATACAAGAGATTCAGAGAGTATGATGTTTATGACAGGGCAGGATACGACGTCCATGGGCTGCCGATAGAGAAAAGGGCGGAAGCGCAGCTTGGCATCACTTCAAAGAAGGAGATAGAGACAAGGGTAGGCGTGGAAAAATTTATGAAGACATGCAGTGATTATGTCCAGGCATACATAGGAAGGATGGATAAGGATTATGCCAGGTTTGGCATATCCCTGGATTTCTCAAATCCATACATACCATCAAAGATGCAGTACATGGAAACTGCATGGCAGTATCTGAAGATAATTAATGAAAAAAATATGCTTTATAAGGATAAGCGCGCTACGCCGTATTGCACAAGCTGCGGCACTTCGGTATCGCAGGGCAGCATGGAGGTTGAATACCATGAAGATAAGGATCCATCGGCATTTGTTACTTTCAGGATAAATGAGGATCTTTCAAATCCAAAAATAAACCTGGGGGAGCAGCTGTACCTGTTGGTCTGGACTACAACCCCGTGGACGCTCCCTGCAAACGTTTCTGTTGCAATAAACCCTGAAGAGCGGTACGTAATAGCAAGGATAGGGAACAGAAGATGCGTATTGATAAAAAGCAGGATTGATTATCTATCAGAAATTTCCAAGGAGAGCGCAGTTATAGAGAGCGAATTTTATGGCAGTGAGCTTGAAGGGATATATTACATCAATCCGCTTGAAGACAGGATACCGCATCAAAAAGAATTGAGAAAATACCATAAGGTTATACTTGCAAAAGAGTTAGTCTCTTCGTCTGAAGGGAGCGGGATAGTGCATATTGCGCCTGGACATGGGCTCGAGGACTACCTAATAGGAAAAAAGAATAAGTTGCCGATATTTTCACCTGTGGATCAGCAGGGAGAATATACTAAGGAAGCAGGGGAATATGCCGGGCTGAAGGTGCCTGAAAATGCCAATGAACGCGTTATTGATGACCTTAAAAGGCTTAACGCACTGTTTCACGAATCAAAGATAATACACAGTTATCCGCACTGTTGGAGATGCGATACCAAACTGATATACATAGCTACTGACCAGTGGTTCATAAACATACAGAAAGTTAAGAAGAAGCTCTTGAATGAAAATAAAAAGGTATGCTGGCATCCAGAAGAAGCGATGAAGTGGCAAGAGGACGTGCTGCAGAGTTCGCCTGACTGGGCGATATCAAGGCAGAGGTACTGGGGAATACCAATACCAATATGGGAATGCCATAGCTGTGGCCATATGATTGTCATAGGCTCAGTTGCTGAATTGGCCGAGGCAGCTGAAAACAAGGATTTTGTCGCATCGCTTAAGGATATCCATAAGCCATACATAGACAATGTCGCGGTGAAATGCACAAAATGCGGCAGTATGATGATACGCGTACCGGATGTCCTGGATGTATGGTTCGATTCAAGCATAGCTTATAGGGCAAGCCTCACGCAAGAACAATTTGACTCCCTATTTCCTATGGACTTCATACTTGAAGCCATAGAGCAACTTAGGGGATGGTTCTCTTACCAACTAAAATCAAGCGTAATAGTGCATGGGAAGAAGCCTTTCAAGAATGTTGTCATGCACGGCATGATGCTTGGAAGCGACGGGAGGGAAATGCACAAAAAAATAGGAAATTATGTGCCGCTTGAAGAGATATTGAAGACGGTTACTGCAGATTCATTCAGGTTATGGTGCGTATCGCATACCCCGCAACTTGACCTGGTATTCAACATGGACAAAATAGTGGAAGCCAATAAAGTAATAATGCTGATGCACAACATATCCAATCTTATTGCTGAGTATTCGAATGCGGTATCATATAAACCAGGAAGAATAAAGAAGCCAACGAAGCCGGACAGACTGAGCCTAGAGGATGCATGGATAGCTTCAAGATTGAATCTGACAATAAAAGAGGTTACTGAAAGCCTTGATAACTATGAAATATACAAGGCAGCAAACGCAATACGGTCATTTGTAGTAATGGATTTCAGCAGATTTTACCTTAAGATGGCAAAGAAAAAAGCCTTGTATTCGGGAAGAAAGGAGTCAAAAGCGGCACTAGACATGATGAATTATGTTCTTTACAATATCGCCATATTGCTTTCTCCGATTACACCTTTTGCATCTGAAATGGTTTACATGGAGAGGTATGGATTCAGGGAAAGCATATTCCTTGAAGACTGGCCTAAATGCAGGCAAAAATCCATAAGAAAGGACATAGACATGGAATTTGAGGTAGCAATAGATGCAATAACAGCATTGCTTAACTGTAGGGAGAAGGTAAATGCGAAACTCAGGTTGCCGCTTGCAAAAGCAACGATAGAGGTGAATAATGAAGCTTCGCTGAATGCGCTCGGGAAACTCTCAAGCATTATGGAGGATTATACGAATATCAAGACCATTGTGGTCAAAATGGCTGATGGAAAGAAGAATTTGGAGATACGACCGTTATTCGCACATATAGGTCCTGATTTCAAAGAAAACTCAGGTCTTGTTGCAGAAGAACTGAAAAGATCCGATCCGAATGAAGTTGCGGATAGCATTGCAAAATCAGGCGAATATTTGCTGCATACCGACAAGGGCGTATTCGCAATAAGAAATAATCACTTTACCATGATAGAAAAACTTGAAAAAGAGGATGCGATATCTTTCAAGTATGGGATAGCTTATGTTGACAGGGAGATAAGTAATGAGCTAAAAGAGGAAGGCATGCTTAGGGAATTTGAAAGGAGGGTCCAGCTTGCAAGAAAGGAAGTGGGCTTGAAGAAAGGCGATAGAATAAGGTTGCAGTATAGGGTTTCCGCAGAGATGAATGAGGTTCTAGAAAAAAACGTTAAAAAGCTTATGCATGACGTAGGTGCGCACTA
>JAJZOS010000022.1 GCA_021851985.1 Microcaldota archaeon
CATACATATCTATAGTCCCAAGACCCAGAGATTATTTTCCTTCATTTCATGTCAGAAATTAAACTTAAGAGGAATGTACTCTCGAAAAAATTGCTGAATGATATAAAAGGATCAAAAACCCCAGACCAGATAAAAAGTTATTCTGAAATGGTTTACGGAGTTGCCACAGGAGATAGACAATCAGAAAAATATATCTCGGATTCTATATCTAAGGGGATAGCAAATTCCATTTATTACCTGTCAAAGTACCTTGCATCAAATAAACGGGAAATAGAGGCTTCGATAATTTTGCTTACTGAATTTGTCAAAAAAACAAATATGCCAATGGCATATTTTGATATCATCTCCCTTAAGGCCGTAGGCAACGCGTCCTATCTTGAGGTATATTAATGCAAAAAAGCAATGAGCACATATTCCTGTCGAACTCGATGACTTCTGCCCTTGAATCTAACGGAGAGATTGATTGGTTTCCATGTCCAAGATTTGATTCTGACTCCATATTTTCCAAAATATTAGGAGATGATAGAGCAGGTTACTTTTCAATAAAACCCAAATTAGATTACACCCTGCACACTTCTTATGTAGGCAATAGTCTTGCAGTATTGAATACCTTTGAAACCAAAAAGGGAAGATTAAAGCTCATTGACTTCATCCCTCTCGGAATGCCTGCAATAATGCGCATATTTGATTCAGAAATCCCATTCACTGTGGATGTAAAACCAGTATTCCGTTATGGATCTATAAAGGCGGAAGTGAGCAAGGAAACAAATGGATTTACGTTCAGAAATCCAAAAGCAGAGGATTCTTTGGAGATAGGCATAAAGGGAAAATATTCTGAAGACAAAGAGGGAAGAATAACTGTTGAGAAAGGACGGGGGCATGTTTTTGCATTGTATTCAAAGAATTCCAGATATGGTTTATTTGGCTCTGGAGGTTCAGTTTTTGGGCACCCAAATGAAGCTTATGAATCAATGATAAAATATTGGAATATGCAAATTTCGATGGCAAGAAGCGTGTCAACGTTCAAAAAAGCTTACCAGAGGTCCATAGCTACAATCCTCGGACTCATGTATCTGCCTTCTGGCGCGGTGATAGCCGCCTCTTCTGCATCTCTGCCGGAAATAATTGGCGGATTGAGGAACTGGGACTATAGATATGTATGGATACGCGACGCTTCATATGCTGCAAATTCGCTCTCAAAAGCAGGATTATTTTCAAAATCCAGAAGAATTCTTAATTTCATGATAAGTGTGGTGGACCCTTCTTCAAAAACTTTCAATCACCCACTTTATTCAGTAGACGGCACAGCGCCAGCTCCTGAAGAGACGCTGTCTTGGCTAGCAGGCAACAGGAATTCAAAGCCCGTCAGGATAGGCAACGATGCATATATCCAAATGCAGAAAGATATAGAAGGCGCATTTATGGATGCGCTGTATGTTTATACCGTTAATTCCAAGGACACAGTGCTTGCCCAAGAAAGCTGGTGGGTGGTCGAATCGATAGCAAGATGGGTAACTTCTTCATGGAAGGATAAGAGCATAAGTTTGTGGGAAGAAAGATCCGAACAGAAACATTATGTCCATACAAAATTAATGGATTATGTGTCATTGGATAGGGCATCAAAACTTGCAAAAATATTGGACAAGCAAGATTTTACGTATAAATGGGACAAGATTAAATCTGCAATAAAAAATGATTTTCTAAAAAATGGCTTCTTGACCAAGAGGGGTGCTTTTGTTAATTATTACGGTTCGGAATCCCTTGACGCATCTCTTCTGTGTCTGCCCTTATATGATGCCATAGATATTTCAGACAAAAGATTCCTTTCTACATTATCACAAATAGAAGCTGAACTTTCTGTGGATGAAGGGTTGCTTTTAAGGTATAAATCTGATTTCGCAGGTGACGTAGTGCACCCATTTACCCTTTTATCCACATGGCTTGCAAGAGTATATATAAAATTGGGAGAGCTTGACAAAGCCAAGCACATAATAAACATCCTGATTGATAATTCTACCAGCCAGTACCTAATGTCTGAGCACGTTGACCACATATTGAATGAATCTAGGGGGAATTTTCCGCAACTGTTTCCACATGCAGGACTTGTTGAAGCAATAATAGACTATGAGGACAAGAAAATATCCTAGCCAGTAGGCCTTATCCTTTCACTACTGCAATAGGCACATTCCTTGCAACAGCCTTGGCAATACCAGCATTGCCAACAGTCTTCACCACTTCATCAACATCTTTATATGTCCACTCAGCTTCTTCGCTTACTAATTTTTTTGTCCTTATCCTTATGCTTATGTTTTTATTACTCAGGGAATTGAAAGTTTTTGATGCTGGTATCTCTCTTAGCGCTTGGTGCCTTGACATTACTCTTCCAGCGCCATGGCATGCAGACCCAAAGGTTTCTTCCATTGCACCATCACTGCCGCATAAAACATAGCTTGCAGTACCCATGCTTCCCGGTATAAGAACAGGCTGGCCAACGCCCCGGTATTTTTTTGGTATTTCATCCCTTCCCGCAGCAAATGATCTTGTTGCGCCTTTACGGTGCACATATACCTTCCTCTTCTTTCCCATGACCATATGCTCTTCCAATTTGACTATATTATGTGACAGGTCATACAGTACATCCATGCCCAAAGCGTCAGAACTCTTCTTAAACACATTTTCGAAACTTTTGCGGATTGAATTGGTGATTATTTGCTTATTAGTAAATGCGTAATTCACAGCGCATTTCATTGCCCCCATATAATCATAAAATTCGTTGCTGCCCACATGCGCATACCCCAATTCAGGATCAGGAAGTACTATATTGTGCTTCTTCTGATACTCAAGCAATATCTTCAGATAATCACTGCATATTTGATGGCCAAATCCGCGTGACCCCGTATGAACCATTATAACTATTTGGCCTTTGTACAGCCCATATGCTTTTGCAGTTTTGTCGTCTAATATGCTTTCAACCTTTTGTATTTCAAGAAAATGGTTTCCTGCACCAAGCGTCCCTAGCTCGTTGAGCCCTCTAGATCTAGCTTCCTTGCTTACTTTGGAAAAATCAGCGCCTGACATGCCCCCGTTTTCTTCTATTCTTTCTATATCTTCATCGATACCAAAGCCCTTCTCGATTATATATGGCACTCCGTGCTCGGCTATTTTTTGCAAGTCTTTTTGAGAAAGGCCTAAATTCATTCTGCTCCCGACACCACTTGGGACATTCTTGAACAGCTCATCCAATATGTTTTCTACGTTTACACGTAATTCTGCTTCTTCGATATTGGTCTTGATAAGCCTTACAGAGCAATTTATATCAAACCCAACAGCGCCAGGAGAGACTATGCCATTTTCTGCATCCGACGCCATTACGCCGCCTATAGGGAATCCGTATCCTTCATGTCCATCAGGCATGACCATGACATTGCCGACAAGGCCCGGAAGCTTTGCGGCGTTTGACGCCTGAATAAGCGTCTTGTCAAGTTTCATCTTTTCGATCATTTGCTTGTTAGAATAAATGACTACATCAGTATTCATACCTGGAAATGCTTGTTTCTGTACCATAAACTTATTATCATTGATTATTTCTATCTCCATGAAAAATGCCGCAAAACCAAAAGGTAAAGTATTATATATGAGTTAATGTTATTATAAGTATACCTGTATTTCAGGTATCACACTTTAAATATAATATGTTATAATTACTACGTGTTGCAGGGATGGCGGAGCCTGGTCAAACGCGATGGACTCAAGATCCATTGGCTTAGGCCTACGAGAGTTCAAAAAACCTGAACAAATCTCTCTCCCTGCATCACTAAAATAAGTGATAGAATGTCTATGAAACAAAAAAATAGGGGCAAGTCATTGAAGAAACCAGAGAAGAGGAGGGCGTCAAAAAATGTTTCAAGAATTGCAAAGAAAAGGCCGAGATCGAAGCCGTTAAGGAGGGCAAAGGCAGCAATAAAATTCAGAGACCAAATAATGTTTGATATAGAGCATTATCCACAGACTGAGGAGTTTACAAGTTCTGCGGCATGCGCCATGATGGTGCTGAACCACATAAAACCTGAATTCAAAATGAAAAAGGAGGAAGAGTACAGCATATGGCAAGAGGCCGTCAATGGAAGCATATGGCATGGCTCCAAATACGGGCTCGCATACTCCATAGCCAAAAGGGGCGCAAAAGTAAAGATACTGAGCAACACTAAGGATGAGGGATACGACAAGAAGCTTGCAGTATACGAAAATGTTAACATAGATACACTTATTGCATCATTCAATGAAATAAAAGAAAAGGCATTGAATATGAAAGTTGAGGAGGAATATAGAAATAATCTTTCGATAAACGCAATAAAGAAAGCGCTATCTTCGAACCAGATACCGATAGTTTTGATAGATGCAAATGCACTTAATCCATATCTCGATTCATCGCCGCACTGGGTGCTAGTAAAGGGATATGACAAGGATGCATTTTACATAAATGACCCGTATTCTGACAGCACAGTAACGCTTGATCATGATGCATTCAAATCAGCTTTGGGATTCGACAATAATTTCCACTTCATTCTCACAAACGTTAAGTCACAGAAGAAAAAGTAATTCCATAGCATTATCCAAGAAAGTCGGATGTCACTCGCCTGGTTTGAACCAAGAGTGAAACTGTATGCGACGTTTGATAATTTCAACGGATTTCGGAAGGTTTTTAAATTTATTCTGATTAAAAGTGAATGTCAAACGGCCATAGGAGCAGGGAAACGCCCGAACACATACCGAACTCGGAAGCTAAGACTGCTCACGACACGAAATACTGCCCTAACCGGTGGAAAAGCGTGTTGCTGTTTGGCATTATTTTTGCCTCTTGAACAGATCCTCTATCGCTGAGCGCATTATTACCCCGTACTCGTTCTCAGGAACAAGGCCAGTATATGTTTCAAGCTGTGACTTGGCCTTGTTGCCGTATTCCACAGCAATTGACCTTGCATAATCTATGCTTCCGTATTTAATTGCAGTTTCATTAAGAAATTGTATCTCATCCTCAGACTTTTCATCTCTCTTTTTCTTGTATATAGAATCAATCCTTTTTTTCTCAGCGTCGCTTGCGTTCTTATACGCATGAAGCATGATTAAGGTCAACTTGCCTTCATATAGATCGCCAAACTTTTTCTTACCGAACACTTTTTCATCTGCGGTCATATCCAGTATGTCATCGACTATCTGGAATGCTATGCCTGCAGGCTCACCTATGGACTTAAGCATATTCAGAACGCCTTCCGGTTGTGAAGCAACCATGGCACCGATCTGCATGGGCCCATACACCGAATAATAGCATGTCTTGCTTTGCACTATGCGAAAATACAGCTCATCTGAAGCTTTACTAAGATCCCTTACATGGTATATGAAATTAGTTTCTATATACTGCCCTTCGACAGTGTACTCAAGCATATTATAAAATTTGTCGAATAGCTTGGCGCCTGCGTCTGCGCCTGCTGCGATCATATAATCCTTGAGCATTTTCCACATGGCGATGTGGGCGGCATCTCCGGCATTTATTGCTATTTCATTCCCATATATCTTATGAAGCGCTGGCTTGCCGCGCCTTAATTCAGAATTATCCTCTATGTCATCGTGTATGAGTATCCAGTCTTCCGAAAGCTGCATTGCCGCTGCAGGAAGCACTAACTTTTCGGAGCCAGTTCCAAACATCTCGCCGCTGAGCATGAGTAGGCCGGGACGCCTGTAGTTACCCATCCTTTCGCTGTATTCCCTGACAGCTTTGTAGTGGTCAACGGGATCCTTAAGAGGTATATATTCCATTATCTTTGAATATATTAGCCTCCTGCGTGATTCTATGTATTCCTTAAAATCCAAAATATCATCTTGAAGATTGCAGATTATACAAACAGTATCTCTTAAGCGGACATTTACTACATAAAGGTTTTGCTTTGCAGTAGTTTTTGCCCAATTCTACGAACTGAGCATGAAAATCCTTATAAAGGCCGATTTTAGGAGGGATTTTGGAAATGATCATGGACTGCAGTTCATCATATTCAATATCGTCCTTGATTGCATATACTCTGCTCATTATCCTTTTTGTATATGCGTCTATAACAAATACCCTCTTTCCTGCCGCATAAAGGATTATTGAATCTGCGGTCTCCTTGCCTATGCCATTCAAACTTAGGAGTTCCCCCCTGAGCGGCATTGTATTCTTTTTAAACATTCTGTTTAGTGAAGCGTATTTTTGCACTACATACTTGGATATATAACTTAGTCTTTTTGCCTTCTGCCTATAGTATCCCGAGGGTCTTATAAGCCCTTCAAGGTAGCTGGTTTCCATTTCGCTTATTTTTTTGATGCTGAGAGAGTCCGCACTTCTTAGGTTTGATATAGCACGCTCAACATTCTTCCATGATGTCTGCTGGGTTAGTATCGCCCCTATGAATATCTCGTCTTTAGTATCTCCAGGCCACCAATTAAGGAATCCGAAATGCTGTCGCAATTTAGAATATAGGGATTTGACTGAAATTGTATCTTGCGTTGACGCACCGATTACAGTTTTATCTCTCCGCTTTCCAGTTTTGAAATGATGTCCTTTGCGCTTATGCCTTCGCAGGTTATATTCATGCTTTTGCATGTGCCAAGCACCTGCTTTACCCTGGATTTCATTGAATTTCCGTATAGAGATGCTTCTTTCGACTCTGCAATTTTCTTTACCTGGTCTATGGTTATGTTGCCTGCGACCTCCTCCTTTGATTTTGCACCTTTCTGTATACCAAGTTCTTTGAGTATAAGCGCGCTAGTAGTAGGTGACCCCACCTCTATCCTGTACTCTTTTGTCTCTTTGTTTACAGTGACTTTTACAGGTATCTTTATTCCCTCAAACGCTTTTGTCTTTTCATTTATTTCATTGACTATATTGCCTGTGTTCACTCCAAGCGGCCCTAGAGCAGGTCCGAATGGAGGGCCTCCGCTTGCCTTCCCTCCCTCTATCAATCCGTTTACTACAACATCTGTCATCAAATCACTTGGTTTGCTTTTTGAATTATACGGGCCATATTGGACTTTGTAGTCACTGGTATTGGCACAGCAACATCCATGAGCTCCACGGTTATTTCATCCTTTCCTGAATCAGTCTTTATTACCTTGGCTTTATATCCCTTGAATGGGCCTCCAAAGAACTCTATTACATCGTTTATAGCTATCTGTTGAGTGGCCTGTTTTGAGGATAGCATCTTCTCAAGCTCAGATTCCTCTAGGGGCTTGGAGAGCATCCCCTTTACATGGGGTTCATTAAGTATCAGATCGCGGCATGCAATCTCAGAAGCGGCTTCTATCACAACGTACCCTTTCATGCCGAATGGCATTATTATTGAATATATGTCATTTGCGCCTTTGGCGGCTTTGTTCTGTATTATGTCAGAAGTTATCTTCTCCTGGCTTGCAGTTACTCTTACTATGAAGTACAATTAATCACTTTTTAATATTATCCATTGATATTCTTTTATGCTTGGAATTAAGGTACCTAAAAGGATGGCTGAAAATGTGAGAAAATATCTCGCAAAGCGCAACCTAATAGATATTAATTACAGAATAATAAGCAATGACAAATTTATATACTTTCCCATAGGGATGGATGCCAGAGGCAATGCAAGTCTTTCGCGGATTATGAAATTGGCGTTTGCATCATTTGTGGAAAGGAGCTTTCCTGGATCCGGAAAGGGGATTAATTATAAAGACATGCTAAAGAATAAGCTTGGTAATGAAGAATACTCCAGTACCGTAAAAGGTTATGATCAGCTAGGCGATATAGCCATAATAGAGCCAAAAACGGATAAAGGAGGCAGGGCGCTTGCGAAGGCGCTTCTGGCCACAAAAAAGGATATACGTACTGTTCTGGCAAAAGGCGGACCCGTAAGTGGAAGGTATAGGACAAGAAGATATGTGTATATTGCAGGAAGAAAGAATTTCAGGGCACTGTACAAGGAAAACGGTTCACTGTTCGAATTTGACTTGAAGAAGTCGTTTTTTTCGACAAGGCTCGCCTATGAAAGGAACAGGATAAGCAAACTGGTAAAAGACGGAGAGTCCGTTTGCGTCATGTTTGCCGGAGTGGGGCCTTTTGCCATAGAAATCGCAAAGGCAAATAAACATGCGAATATAGTTGCAATAGAGCTTAACAAAAATGCATACAAGGACATGATGCATAACATAAAGCTGAATAAGGTGCTGAATGTTGTTGCAGAACTTGGAGATGTAAATAAAGTTGCGTCAAAATATGAAAGATTTGCAGACAGGATAGTGATGCCTCTTCCTAAAGACGCATATGGATTCCTAGATTCAGCCGCAAAGATGGCAAAAAAGAGGTGTATAGTGCATTACTATGCGTTTGGAAACAGGTCAAACGCGTATGAAGAGCATGTAAACTCCCTGAGAAGATTTTTTGTGGAGAGGGGGATAAAACTACGCGTTCTTTTTAAAAGGGTGGTTAGGCAATACTCTCCGAGCGAGATAGAGATTGTGGTGGATTTCCTGATTACCAAGCTGCAGTAAGACTTCTGGGGTCTTTGCCTTATTTGTATATCGATCTGTATACGTTGTTGGTGTCGTCAGTTATAACTATGCATTCGCCTTCGCACTCTACAAGGCACGCTTGGCATAGAATGCATGATGGTCCGTTTACCGCTACAGATATTCCGCCGCTTCCTCCTTCGAATTTCTCGGCAAAATGATGGTGGCCGTCCTGCACATTTGCCCATTTTGCAGTCACCTCAGGAGTATGCTCTCCTTTCCACTGCACATCTGCAGGAGCGGCGTCTGCATTTACATTGGGGCTCGCTCTGTCGTGCATCTCAAATACAGCGACAGGACATACATCAAAACAGTGAGAACATCCGGTGCATTTTGGTTTTTCAACATATACCTGCATTTCATTACCAAATTATATTCATCAACAAATATTATATAAATTTTGCTTCAAGGCCGGTTGTTATGCATGCCGTAAATAATCTCCAGCAAAGGCTAGACAAGACCAAGTGCATGTCTGCACTACGGAATCATTATTGACCCATAATGCAAACAGCAATTTACGGCAATGCATAAGCTTGATATGCATTAGCTTAGCCAAAAAGGCTTGCTAGACCGCCAGCTGCCTGCTCTTCGCTTACTTTCTCCTCGGCCGGTTCCTCCTTTTTGGACGGCTTCCCTGCAGCAGGAGCTGCAGCAGCCGGAGCAGCTACTTGGACGTTTTGTGCGTTCTTTATTACATCTTTTATATTCACTTCCTTCAATGAGGAAGATACAGACTTTGCCATAGCCTCGTCAGGAGTGAGTCCTGCCGCCTTTACAACTTCTGCCAAGTTTTTTTCATTTATCTCCTTTCCAGCCGCGTCTAAGAGAAGCGCAGCATATATATACTCCATTTTTTCACCATTTCATTAAGCGTCATTTTTAACAAGTTTATTGAGCCCTACAGCTTCCAGAACAGCCTTTGCAATAAGCTGCTCTGCTATCTCAGGTTCATATATTTTTGCTTCGAGGCCAAGGCCCAATGCAGACAAGTATGCATTCCTTATAAATGAGCTTGCATTGTACTTAGTTACAAAGCCTATTTGCAATGCCAATGCATTTGCCTGTGCAAAATTGCTTGCAATCTCAGAGGCAACGAACTGCGAATCTATCCTTAAAGCGGCTTCGCTGAAAAGAATGTTTTCATTTACCACTGCCTTCAGTTTTGTTCCGGTTTCAAAAGGCATTATCTCAAGCATCTTTAATGCTTTTGATACAGAAGTAGTTATCTTGTCACCTTTTTTGACCAGTACTTTAGATTTTGATATCACAACCTTTCCTTTCTGGATCTGAACATCTATTCCTGCGGATTTCAAATCCGTAACTGCCTGTCCAGGCGCAATTGCAGTCTCCCCTGACTCTATAATTATATCATTAGGCGATATCTGGTTGGGCTTCGCTGAAAGCTTCATCTTGTTTTCTGTTATTACCTTGTTTAACTCAGTTGGATCCTTATTTGAGAGCAGTATTACGAAATTTCTGTCGGTATGGTTGTTCAGTCCAGAAAGGAAAGGTTGTGATATCAAAATCTA
>JAJZOS010000023.1 GCA_021851985.1 Microcaldota archaeon
AGGATATGTAGAAGTAAGCAGTAAAGAAGCAGATGAAGTTGCCGAAGGCCTGAAAAAGGAGAATATTGAGGGGATAGCAGTCAAGCGGAAAGGCAGCCAGTATGTTTTTTCTAAGAAGAATGATGAAAACGAGCAGAAAGAAGGAGTAATATTACGAGAGTTCGCGAATGGAGAAGTAAAAGCTCGGCTTTGTTGGTTAGACGATGGTCGAGCTGCAATCAAGACTTTCAACCAGGCAAGCAACGGCGATATTTTTCCAAATACTATTGAAATACTAGCCCCACTGAACCGCAATGAGCTCAAAATCTTTTCAGATAAAGAGAAGGAATTGATAATGCTTGATCAAAAGCGAAATTTGTATCTTCCTATAGAGGAGTATCTAAAAAAGATAAATATCTCACATAGGGAGAGGGAAGACGCTAAAAAATTGATTAGTTTACTTCCTGTGGAAGCGATGATGCCTCCAGGGCTTGAAATAATGGTAATAGACAATCATTTAGCCATGCCTGAAAAAGAAATTGTATATTCAGTCAATGGATATACCCACTCCCTCAAAAATGCGCTGGAAATAGGCGAAAATGAAGCGAAACTGCGCAAGAGCGCAGAAGAGCTCTGGGAGTTGGCTGGAGCTAAGCAGAAGGCAGATATGGCCGCAATAATAGGTATTACGACATTCAATATAATTAATGACCTATTCAAACTCGGTTTAAAGGGCCCGTTTATCCACTTGGCGGGAAGTACTGGTGGAGGAAAGACGTGGATAGTAAAGGCAATTTCAAAGATTTATTTTGGGCTTGATTTGAGTAGAAGTTCGGGGACACTGCTGTCTGGAGAAGCTCTAAAGAGCCCGTTTAGGCTTGCGTCAATTCTCAGCTCTACTAATTTGCCTGTTTTGATAGATGAAGCGGACGGGGCTAGAGAGACAGTAATAGATACCTTAAAGGCGAAATCGACAGGGGCAGTAACCATCAGAGGGACTGCGGATCAGACCTTAAATATGTATAATATGAAAGCCACGCTTATTACCACTGCGCAGAGCAATATTTATATTGGCGCACGAGCACTGGCTGATGACATGGCGCTGTCTTCTAGGGTATATGT
The DNA here is from genome assembly GCA_021851985.1 of Microcaldota archaeon. The sequence continues at coordinate 1,102 of JAJZOS010000023.1, forward strand.
AAATACTTACGAGGAGGGCGATGCAAGGGGCAATCGTGTCAGCCACGACTTATTTTTAGCTAGAATTAAAGAAGGTGGATTAATATATCATATTTTTAAGCAGAAGACGGCAGATGACTTAAAAGAAGATATGATAAAATATTATCAAATGAGTGAAGGAAACCCCGTAATTACTAGCATTTTGTTAGGATTGGACTTAATTGGGCATCTTGATGAGAAAAGCATAAAACAGATAGCAATTGAAGGGAATAGTGATGACCCACTAGAAGAGGCAGTTGCGATATTGAAGAATGATTATACGCTAATTCATGCTGGAAACTGGGGAGATCCAAAGATGGAGACTTGGTTAAAAGAAAAAGATGATTGGTTGTATATTAGTTCAATGTACCTTCAACACGTAAATAAAGATACCAAACACCCAATATGCAAACGCTTTGTGAATTTAGGAGCATTCAAGGAATTGGCCCCATTTTTTGGCATAGAACCATTCCATATTTATGAAAAGGAAAATAGGGCAAAGTTTGGTAATGTTTTGGCAACTTTTGCTAAAATCCCATTAATTATAGAAAATGACCAGGTTACACAGTGTAACTTAAGTGTAACCACAAGTGTAACCAATAAAATATATAGAATATATAAGAATAAAATAGAAAATAATAATAAAAGTTACACTGTTACACCAATTATACATACATCTATAGCGAATAGCCAATTACACGTATGTACATCAAACAAGTGTAACAGTGTAACTTATATCGACAAAAAAGTTACACTTGTATTCTTCTATCGACAAAAAAGTGTAACTTTTTCATTATCCTCGACAAAAAACGCTAAAATGTGGTTACACTTGCCCAATTTTCCCCAAAACTTCCACTATTCCACTATTATTTTGACCCGAAACTTGATCTTAAAAACTTCCACTATTCCACTATTCTTAACCCCCACTCTACGCCCCCCCACTATAGTTCCCACCTACTCTACCCCCACCCCTAAAAACTATAAATTACAGGATCTAATCTCCAACATTCTCCTTTACTTTAAAAAAGCCAAAGGTGGGCTGGTACTTGGCGCAGTGGAGGGGCACTGGGACTACTTTTACTCTATGCTTCCACAATTCAAACCTGCGGATATAGACCACGCCATGCTCCAGCTCCAAACCTGGGGAGATATCTACGAGCCCAAGCCAGGGGTGTGGAAGCGCACCGCTGGGGTGGAGGAGGAATAACTATGACAACTATTCAAAGTGGCCTGGAAATTGCAAATAAGCGCATTGCGGCCATAGACACCGCAGCTAGGATAAACTTTTCAATAAATATTCTAATATTTAATGAGATATTAAAAATTGGCGAATCTATGGCCGCAACCCTAACAAAACAAGAAATAAAAGATATTGTAATTAAACTGTGGGTTATTTCTCGCAAAAAAGGCGAAGAAAATATTGCATTCGGCATGGAATTAAATGAAACACTAGATAAAATATCTAAATGGAGCTCTAGAGATGATTAAATGCCCCAAACACAACCAATCTTAAAACAAGGCGACTGTCTTGAGCTTCTCAAAGAGCTGCCAGACGGGAGCATAGATATGGTGCTGACCGACCCACCGTATGGAATAGACTACTTATCCCCTCGGACAAGCCACCACCACAAGCTCCCAAACGACGCAGATGAGCGTATAGACCTGCTATACTCCAAGTTCTTGCCCGATGTCGTGCGCATTCTTAATAAGAGGGGTGTATTCGCCTCTTTCAGTGGGGGGGGTGGTAAAAAACCTACAACTGCCTACGCAACGCTCGAAATAATCAAGCACATGCAGTTAATCCAAACATGCATCTGGAGCAAGGGCAAGAAGGATGGTTCATTTATGGGACTGGGCTGGAAGTATCGCCCGAGCTACGAAACTGTGCTAATCGCTGCAAAGAGTGAGGACTATGCTTTTTATAAAGTGTGGCGTAAAACCCACCCTCTTTAGGGGTGGGATATAAGCCACCGCAAGATATATAAATATAAATGGTGTAGATATATATGGTCAAGATGGAAAAAGCATATAAATTTAGAGCATATCCTTCAAAGGACACACAGGCAGTCTTAAACAGACAGATGTTTCTTTCCAAAGAACTTTACAACCTTCTTCTTGAAAAATCAAAAGCATATTACAAGGAAACAGGCAAGACACTCACAGAATACAGAATGAATGTCTGGATAACTTCTCTCAAGAAAGAAAGACCTGAGTTTGCAGAGATACATTCGCAGGTTCTCCAGAATGTTTCAAAGAGAATATCCGATGCCTATAAATCATTCTTCAGACGATGTAAGGAAAAGAAGCATGGAAAGAAAGTAAAAGTCGGCTTCCCAAGATATAAGAAATTTGTATCGTCTTTGACATATCCTCAATTAGGCTTTAAAGTTGAAAGAAAGAAGGTTCTGCTCTCAAAGATAGGTAGCATCAATTTCGTCAATCACAGGGAGATAGAAGGAAGAGTCAAGACTTGTAATATAAAGAAGACAAAAGAAGGAAAGTGGTATATCGCCTTCTCTGTAGAACAAGTAGATAAACCCTTTATATCAAATAGCAAGGGGAAGGTAGGGATAGATTTAGGCATAACTCAGTACGTGGCTTTATCAGATAAGTCGCCCATAATCCAGAACGCAAAAATAACAAAGCATCAGAGAAATCATCTAAAAACATTGCAACAAATAGTTTCAAGAAAGACCAAAGGATCAAACAAAAGAAAGAAAGCAGTAAAAAATCTGGCAAAGTATCATAACTATATATCAAATATAAGGCAAAATATGCTTCATCAGATCTCACGTAATCTTGTCTCTTCATACTCATTTATTGCATACGAGGAACTTCAAATACAGAATATGGTAAAGAACCACAGGCTCGCAAGGAGCATATCTGAATCCTCTTGGGGTAACTTTCTTCAACTGCTACAATACAAGGCTGAAAGTGCTGGTTGCGTGGCAGTAGGAGTGAAACCTCAATATACGTCAATGACATGCAACAAGTGTGGCAATATCCAAGAAATGCTCCTTTCAAAGAGGACATTCGTCTGTGAGAGATGCAATCACACAGAAGATAGGGATATAAACGCATCACAGAATATACTTGATAGAGGATTAGCCCTCATCAAAGCTTTGAACTCAAAGAGTTCAAATTTTGACAGCTTTACTGTCAAAACTACCGCAGGACTTGCGGGAAGTCAAGCCCCCAAAGACATTGTAAGACCTTCTTTAGGGAAGGCAAACGTCAATGAAAGGGGAACTATACTTGAAGGTGTCCATCTTGACCGATAAACACCTTCATTGGAAGCCCACGACTTTTAGTCGTGGGAGGATGTCACTAATTCTAAACACGCAAAAAACCTCTGAATGAAGAACTGTTTGTATATATTATATTTTGAAGGGCCCGGGCGCAGTGCCCAGACCCTAATCCGCCCCACTAAAGCGACCTTTCCTTCACAACGCTATATCTCGTCTTGCTTCCAAGTCCCTCTCTATGTATAGCAACCTCAAAATTCCCTGCTTTAAACTCAGCAAATAGCTCGGGAAGTATCTTGCTGTTCACTCCAAAAGACAACACCTTTGGCTCTCCTTCTGGGGTGTTAACCTTTAAATCAAAATCAAAGCTCTCCCTTACATAAGGCGCACCCGTGGTCTGATCCATCCCTGAATACGTCCTGCGATTGATGGTCGGCTCTTTTACTCCATTCTTCTCAGAGTAAGCAAATGGAATTTTTAAGGTTTCCTTGTCTTGAATTTTTACAAATCTGCTTCCCATTGTAGATGTTTCAAGGGCTTTCTTATTCTCATCCATAGCTTCCTGAAGACTCACTTGTCTTTTTTCGTTTTGATTTTCCATAGTTTTCACGTTTTGTTTTCGTATTTCAATATCAATATCCTGTAAAAGTATATATATCTTTTGCTACTTTTTCTGTCTTTCTTTGGTATATTCCTTAAGGATGCGCAAATAGCGTTCCTTATATTTTGCGTAAGTGTATTCTTTGCTGTGCGCCCACGCATTTCGGCTGAAGTGGGCATAATTTGCGAGTATCTTATCCGCAAGTTCTGGCACTTCCTCAAAATCATCAAATAAATAGCCATTTCTACCATCTTCTACTAATTCATCCATAGCTGTGCCCCTCCTTGCCAAAATCGGAAGGCTGTGCGCTTCTGCTTCAATTATGGGCATACTAAATCCCTCATGCAAACTTGGATTTATCAAAATATTGGCATTATTAAAATAAGAGTCTATTTCTGGGACTTGTTGAAGCACGCTCACATTTTCATCTGCATAATTCAACGCTTTTTTATACTCCGCTTTAAACTCGGTCTGGAGGGCGGTATTCCCAAACATAGTGAGATTATACTTATTTTCACTGGAAAACTTTGCTAATTCAGGCATTTGTTTATTCTTAGCATATCTTGAATAAAACAAAAAGCGTGGTTTCTCTGTAAGATGTTTAGAATAAGGCAAATTATAATTATGAAACAGCGGTAAAACCCAGCTTTTCTTATAGTATACATTAAATTTATCGAGAGTTTCCTCATTAAATTTAGAGCTATTAATGTAATAAAGGTCTAAATCGTTGTATGCTGTCAATTCCATTCTGAGTTTTTTATTTGTGGCTTGGGCTTCTCCTGAACTAAGATAGGGGTAAGTGTGATTATTGAATTGGACAAGATCTCCCCGATGAATTAAATTAAATAGATACACAACACCTGCCAAGTGCCAAACTCGTATATCTGCCTTTTCCAACCGTTTCATCGCTTCTTGTCGTCGATAATATTTATTATTTTCAAAATACTTGAGCAGATACGCTGGCTTGTCCGACAAACCTAAAAATCGTATTAGCATATTTGTAATATTGCTCGGAAAATCTTTGGTCGCCATCGGAAAAATGTCGTCTTCATGAAAATCGCTGAATAAATCTAAAATAATGCTCGGATTTCCTAATTCTTTATTAATGCGATGATTCGTTCTTATGATATTTCCGATAGAGTCCCCTTTTAGGAGAACTGCGAATATTTGTGCTATGTTTTTTTCCACGTTACTCCCACTCAAAAAGACTGCCATCGGCTTTCTTTTGCCTAAATTTCAAATATTTAATAATTTCCTTTAACCCCTTCTCTAAATCATATTTCAACTTCCAACCCAACACCTCAGACGCTTTAGAATTATCGCCTATGAGCACCTTTGCATCTAATGGACGTGCAGGGGTCTGCTTCCACAGAATCTCGCCCTTAAATCCAACCAACTTGGCTATTAACTCTGCCGTTTCTTTTGTAGTATATCCTTTGCCTGAACAGATATTGAATGTTTGTTTTATGGCTTTCTCATTGCCAAGGGCTGTCATATATGCATTGACGTGATCATCGACATATACCCAGTCCCTTACTGCATCTGGATCCCCTAGACGAACTTTGTTCTGTGTCAGCATCTGTGTTATAGTGCGCTCTATGAAGAAATGCTTGTTGTCCTTTCTCCCATATGTATTGAATGGGCGCATTATAGTGTATGGGAAATCATACGCCAAACCCATGTAATTTAGGTAATGATCTACTGCAACCTTAGCCACAGCATAGGGGCTATTTGGTATTAATGCGCTTGTTTCTGTTAGCTTTTCTTTATCTGAGAGTATGGACATTCCATACTCCTCGCTTGTCCCTGCAACTATAAACTGCTTAAAATTATTTGCCTCATGCCTGCAAGCTTCCGCAAGATTTATCGAACCCAGATAATTTACTTCGCTGACTTCGATATAGTTGTCATAGCTAAAACTAACCGCTGATAATGCTGCCAGATGTATAACTGCATTGGGTTGGATTTCCTTTATTATGCTCCTAACTCTGTTATAGTCCGTAAGATTCGCATAATGTTTTATTATATTGTCTTTCTGGTCCAAGCTGTATCGTCCAGTAACATATCTCTCGAGGATGTGTACCTCAAAATTTTTCTCTAAAAGTTTACTCACAAGTTCCTTGCCGATAAATCCAGTTGTGCCTGTTACTAAAATTCGTTTGATTTCCATATTTACGCCTTATTATTAATTTTTTCAAAATGTGAATATTCCCAATTACTTATTCCTTTTTTTGCAGGGTATATCTTATTTATCTTTGCAAAAATATATAATAGTGCAATCCCAATCGAATTTAATCGTGATTTAGTCTTATTTCTCTCTTCCAACTCACCCAAATTAAACGCAGTTCCTCTAATATAATCTATTCTTGCCCGAAATGTGCGATATTTGTGGCCCAGCATAGTCGAGGAATACTCTTTTTTCTCAATCGTATTCTTATTCGCTTCATGATGCCCAATATTGGAGTAGTCCATTGGATTAATAGGAATTATTATGTTTGCCCCAATCGCTCTCGCTCTTGCCACTCGCTCTACATCTTCGGCATAATTTAAATTCCTCCAAAATAATTTTTTATTCAATTCGGCTCTGCTTATACCTTTATGGATGCATATATCGTTCTTTTTATACTTTTTTTGAGCGTATTTTAAATAGTCAATAAATGTCTTTCCGTATACTTCATCAAAATCTACAAAGAACATTATATCATTTGGTCGTGCTTCCTGAAGCGCTGCCTCCATTGCTATCTGCTTTCCTTCTCCACGAGAGCATTTTTTACGATGCAAAGTACGAATTCTACTATTTCCCAATGCCTCTAATGCTAGATACTCCCACGAACCATCGGTACTATAATTATCGACGATATACATCTGATACCTCACATTATTCAAGCTGGCCAGGCACTCTGCCACCCACTTTCTGTTGTTGTAGATTGTTCCATAAATATAGATTGTTATTAAATCGCCTCATCAAGATATTTCTGATATGTTTTTATTATTCTTTCAAGCCGAGAAATGTTTTTTTCAAGTGCGGCGGTATCTAATCCCTCCTTTTCCGCAAAAGGGATATAAACGCTTTTCTGGATTTCAATGCTGTTTTCTAACTCTTGTATGTTAAATGAATAATTTATATATTCTTTACTGTTGCGGATTACTTTATAATTCAAGGGCTGATCAATTCCAGAAAGCTCATACTCTTTTTTAATAACATCCCGAAGTAAACTTACAGAAAACCACACCGCCAGCACATAAAAACTCGCTGCCGCTACCACAAACAAAATAATTCCCTCAATTGGGGATATGGTCGGGACCCAAAGTTTCAAATCCGCTAAAATTATGAGCAGAAGCGAAAATATCCCCGACACCGTCGCAAACACGAACCCATACCCACGCCGAAAGTGCACATAGCTCTGCCCTAACAGTTGCCCGACTTCTTTTAGCATATTATTCCTCTGCTTTTACCCTGTTTTGCATTTTTGCAAAATTAATCCCCGCTACATATGCCCCAAGCCCAAACGCAAACATAATCACGCCCTCAAACATTATCACTGTTGCATTGCCCGTTGGTGTGGCAACAATCTGCCCAAATGCGAGGATTACGCACAGCCCAACTGCTATTAGCGACAGCCCAACCACTGCCACAATTCCCCATCCAATATTCCTAATAACTGCCACTATCGCTTCCCATCCCAATCCCAATGCGATCAAAGTCCATACCAAAACAAATTGATTATTAAAATAATTTGACACGGCCACCCCTTCTGTGAATAGTCCAACGAAGTAGAATAGCAGATAGAATCCGATTACAAAATTCCCATTCTCTATCAAATTCTTTTTTATCCATGCTCTTATTTTTAGTTTTAACTCTTTTTTCTCGTCGTTTTTGGTTTTCATACTATTACCTTATCGTTGTTTCTTGAATATATCTATTCAAATGTCTTTTAGCACACCTAACTGAGCAAAAGTGGTCTTCTGCTTCTCCATTTATGCAAAATATGCGTTTGCCTAATTTCAGATTTATTTTTTTATTACATTCTTCACAAGTTCTGATGAGGTCATTACCACATTCATCGCAAGTCCAACTTACTTCCTCTTTGTTTTCCATATTTATCACGTTACTTCACTTCTTTCAAAACTTTAATGGCCTCAGCAAATCCATCTCTAAATGCACAGACTTCGCTTGCTGAATAAAAATCATTCCCATACTTCTCCGCAAAATATGAACTATTTTCTTTTATCCATCCCTCATTCTCCTCTAGTTTTCTAATACATTGTGCCCATCCCTTATATGCTCCAATCCTCATCCCAAGCTCATGCGCATCTGTCGTTGGTTGGAGCATCTGCCATTTAGAGAATATTATCTTCTCCAAATGGTATACTTGTTTTCCATTATTTGAGGGAAGTTTAAGCACTTCGCACCACATCACATCGCCCACTTTGAGCTCGCCCATACTCGGACTCGGGGCAAACGTGATATATTCTTCGCCATGCATCCCGACCAATGTAAAGGGGGCATCTCCCCTCATCTCAACTATTCGCTGAATTTTTACTTCTCTTTCCATCTAATTACCTGCCATCAAATCTAATATACACATTATCTCCCACTACCTCAATTCCCAGCCCACTTTTGCACATTGCGCTTACTGATTCCAAAAGCAAATGCACATCCCCGAGCGTTTTGCACCCAGCATTTTTTGTGTTTATTCTCATATTATTCACGTTTTTATATATAATTCAACTTCCTCTCATCTTTTTTAGATACTCTGTTGCGCAGCCACTCCACACCCAAATTTGCTACATATTTGCGGTGGTTTTCGCACAGCGGGATCAAATTTTCTTTGTTTTCCGCTTTTAGCACTAAATTGCCCGTAGCTTTTATCCAGCAGAATATAACTGCGCAGTGCCCAGTTCGCTTTTTCCTTAACATCCCACTACCTCTTTCCCTCCACGACTTTAATTTCCTTTTCCGCAATGAGCTTATGGATAGCAGCTATCTTGCCGCTAAGCCCATACTCTGCTGCCAGGAGCCTAAGCACTTTTGCTTCTTTTTCGCG
>JAJZOS010000114.1 GCA_021851985.1 Microcaldota archaeon
ATGGAGATTCAAACAGCGCGATCTCGCTTGCTGATAGACTAACTGTAGAAGGGTTTGAGGCATTCGCTCCAAAAATAGGAGATACGATAAACATAGATTGAAGACGCCTTGGCCGGGATTCGAACCCGGGTCGCAACCGTGACAGGGTCGCATGCTGGTCCACTACACTACCAAGGCATACGTAATTTATATGTGGATGCCTATCAAGCTATTTATTACTGCTCTTGTTCTTTGTTATTATTCTCTTATAGATAGTCTCAAGTTCCTCTTTAGCGGCCTTATGCCCTCTAGGAGTAACAAACTCTGCATCAGACTCATTTTTTCTCTTATGCATAGGATAAAGCTTGGCATGAAGGTGTGGAACACCTTTTCCTTCAAACACCAGACATACTCGTTCAGGTTCGAGTGCCAATTTAAGCATTCCAGCAACTTTTTTGGAAGCCATAATAATTTTCTTTATTTCGATATCGCTATTCTCGAATATCCTGCTGTCAAGGTGCTTTTTTCGAATAACCACAGTCTGACCTTTGACATAGGGCATTATGTCCAATATCGCGATATAATCCCTATCTTCGTATAGCTTATATGCATCAACTTGCCCATTTACTATTTTGCAGAATATGCAATTATCCATAAAACCGCCATCCCGTTGGAGCGAGTCGAACGCCCAACCTGTCGGTATCTAACAGCAATGTTGTAATGCAGACTACAGCCGACCGCTCTACCATTGAGCTACAACGGGTTATTTCTATTAAACATCAAAATATTAATATAGTTGCCTGAGTTTATAGAGTAGCTTCCCAATAATATAAATAAGTTTTAGGATAGATAATTGTGAAGCTAGGCAGACTGGTAAAAATGGTAGAGCTTAATAAAAATAAATCAAAGGCCACGGAAACAAAAAGGCTAAGAGAGCTGATAAAGAAAGAACGAAGGACGCCAATCTTTCTGTATTCGCTCAATGAAAGACTTACCAGAATATTGAAGTCTCCAAATTTCATAGATAGCATATTAGTACTGATTGCATTTTTCAGCGCTGCAATAGGGTTGCCGTTTTATCCGATTCCGATAATTGCACTTATTGCAGTGGGGCTTTTTTTCTCTACGTTAAAAAAGCCTTTCTTAGGGCTAATCTTCATGATCTTTTTAATAATGCCAATGATACTCTATCAGATGCCTGCCCTATCTTGGATTTATCTTCTGATAATGGCAGCCTCTCTGATCTATGGATATATGTACTATAGAACGATATTCTTTATCTATGCGATTATCTCTGTTGCATTCTCCCCATCTGGCTATATTTTTGCAATACCTTTATTCACAACTTCTATACTTATGCTAGGATACAAAAGGGCAATAACCTTAGCGGTTGTTTTCGTAATTGCTGTTGCTTTGCTTTCAGGCATATCTGGGGTTCAGAATACCGCGTATATAATCTACAATGCTAAAGAGGGATATGCTTCAGGAGTTACGGCCCAGCTTGCCCCTTTTGTTACGCCTTCAAAGCCCGGGCTTTCTCTATTAAATTTCCATTCCGGTTTTGATTCCATAGCAGTCAGCTTTACAAGCCAAAACATAATAAATCAGTCAAATGCCGCCATATACGCGCTTATGTCAGTTTCAACTGTAGACACCGAATATTATATTGCAGAAATGATCATATTTGTGCTTTTGGTATTGGGCATAGACACTGTGGCTTCTGGAAACAGGTCTAAATACAGGGGCACATATGCCGCGATGATAGGTATTGCATATCCCCTATTTGCATACGCCCTCTCTTATGTGTCAGGAATAAATATCAATATTATTCCAATGGCGATTGGCACTCTGATTGCTCTTGGAATAATCTTCTTGATGGAATTCTTCAATGTCAAGATAGTCTACGCACTTGATATTAAAAAACAGGACTTAAGAATGAAATTCGGGGAAGCTTTTGAAGACCTTGAGGAAGGAACTGTTGCTGAAAATTTCGATGATATAGGCAATTATGAATCAGTGAAAAAGGAACTTACTGATGCCATCCTTGCGCCTATAGAAGAGAGAGGGATATCAAAAGCATATAATGTAAGGCCTTCCAAAGGCATCCTTCTTTTTGGACCTCCAGGAACAGGAAAAACTGTAATGATGAGAGCGCTTGCGAATGAGGTAAGGGCAGGGTTTTTCTATATAAAGGCATCAAACCTCATATCAGCATTCCCTGGCGAGACTGAGAAGGCGATATCCAATATATTCAAAATTGCAAAGAAACATTCTCCTTGCGTCCTTTTCTTTGATGAGGTGGATTCTATTGCGGAATCGAGGCAGAGCGTTAATATCAATGAATCTAGCAGGCAAGCGATATCACAGCTACTTATAGAAATGGACGGCTTTCAGCAGATAAACAATGTAATAATAGTGGGAGCTACAAATGCCCCTAATATCATGGACCCTGCAATATTGAGGCCGGGAAGGTTTGACAGGATAATATACATGCCGCCCCCAGATTTTAACGGAAGAAAGAAAATATTCGAGATATACCTTAAAAAGCTCCCAATATCATCGAAAATAGACTATGACCAACTCGCAGAAAAAACAGACAGATATACTGGAGCAGATATTAAAGCCGTTTGTGAAAGCGTAGCTCAAAAGGTTGCCCAGGAAGCGGCTAGCAAGCACAAGGTCCTTGAGATAACAAATGAAGATTTAATGAATAGGATAAAATCC
>JAJZOS010000115.1 GCA_021851985.1 Microcaldota archaeon
CGATTCAAAAGCGAATGTATTTAAATCTTCCTTTATAAACAAGGTCTTCATGCTCAATGATGAGGTATGATCTCATTATTTTGCAAACAGAGGCTTTTGCACCTTGGCAGTTTCTTATTCAGTGCCTTCTGCATCCTTTTGCATTTTGCTCAAATACTGCTTCAGCGCTTTTATCGTACCCGAGCTTCTGAGCGTGTAAAACGCTGCATCGTCGCCTCCGAGCCTCTTTATGAGTGCGAACGCCCTTATCAAATTTTCGTATTCATTAAGGCTCGAACGGATGATAAAAAAATTGCCGCTTGGGAATTCCATTATGCGAAAACTCCCCTTGAAATAATGCAGCTGACCGAAGCATGACATTATCTCCTTATGCAGGGTTTTTGAGAATGCTGCCCTGTCCTGCGGCATCTCGTTGTTGTATTCAACAAGCAGATATCTGTGCTTTTCCCTTATCATCCGTCAAACACCGATTTTGTTGTTTTGCTTATTCCGTCGCGTGCTTCTTCCTCTGATGCTCCTAGCATCTTCGCAAGCTCAACCAGCTGCATGTATGAGCACATGCCCATTTTTGAGCTTGCCATGCTTATGAATGATATCTTGGCATCCTTTTTCGTAGCATAGCTTAGGAATTTGCTTGCCTTGAACAGGTTTCTGGAACGCTCAAATCCATAGGAGGATATTATGCCATTGAAAGGGACCAGTAATACGCATCCGTTTTCTATAGCTATCTCGAGAAGCTTCTTTTCTATTTTAAAATCCTTCAGCATTATGGCCTTTGCCCCGGACCTTACCATATGTATCATATTCGACGCATTGCTCCCATATGCTATGCATCCATCGCAATCTCCTGCTTTCTTGTCTGCGTCATAAATCCCTATGTCTTTGCCGGCCGAGAATACCTTGGAAAACCCTAAGCGTTTCTGGAAGTCCTCTGAGAAATCGCAGCCTTCAGATACAATATCATAATATGCCAAAATGAACACCTATACGGCTGCAGGCTCTATGCCGTTGGCTTTTGCAATCCCGAATATGTCGCGCTCTAGGACATCGCGCGTCTTCTTGACAGGATAAAGCAGTTTTATAAGTTTCGTATGGCCGCGTACGCCTTTGCTTGAATCAAATGACACTATGAGCCCCTGCATCTCCAATTCCGATATGTAGTTCCTGTACCATCTCTCGCTTTTGGCCTGCTTATGCAGACCTTCCGATATGGACTTGTACCTACTGTAAACTTCGCCGCTGAATATGTACGTATCTATCCCGTCTATGAGCTTCTTATAAGAGCCTCCGCTTCCAGTAAGCAGCACTATCGAATACAGGACCAGCTTCTGGTGCTCCGGCAGAGTGGATATCAGGTCGTAGACTATCTCGCTCTCGGCTGCCTTTATAGCTTCCTCTGCCTCCTTCATCGTTATGTTTTTTTGACTGCGCTCTTCTGCTATCTCGCCAGCCTTTGACATTACCTTTAGCGAGAACCTGGCATCTCCGCCTTCCTTTGACGCACTGGCAGCTATGAAATGCAGTATCTCGTCGTCGATGACACCTTTCTTGAATCCTGTTTCGGCGCGGTCCTTTATTATCGCAAATATCTCATTGGAATAATATGGCGGGAATATGAGCTCGCTTTCATAAAGGGTGGAAAGGCTCCTCGGGTCAAGGTCTTCCTTGAATGATACCTTGTTCGATATGCCTATGAGCGTGACGCCACCTGCGCGTATATCGCTGTTTATCCTTGTTAGCGTGTATATCAGGTCGTCTAGATCCCTCACCACATCGACCTCATCCAGCGTAATTACGAGTATCTTGCTGTCCTCTTCTATCCAATTTATCAGTTTCTCGTAAAGTTCGACTGCACCGTATCCCCTCTTGGCATATGTAGGAATGTGGTCGCTTATCACCTTGTTCAGTATCCTGTACCTAGAATTGTATATCCTGCAGTTTACGTAGGATATCTTTGCCTTGGTATTAGGTATGGCGTTGACCTCGTTTATTACGTACTTTGCGCAGCTTGTCTTCCCAGTGCCCGTCTTGCCATAGATGAATAGGTTCCTGCCCCGTTCGCCTTTCAGCGAAGGAGCCAATGCCCTTTCTATATTGTTTATCTCTTTCTCCCTGAAAACGAGCTTCTGCGGAGTATAATGCGGCGACAAAACCTCCCTATTAGCGAATACCTTTGACTCTACCAAAAGATCGTTCAATGTCTGCATATATACCCCCAGTCAATCTTGCAAGCAAAGCGCCCAAGTAAACACATCATTATGTAAATTAGATTTATTAATGATTATGCTGCTCACTCGACAAGCTTCATGTCCTTGAGCTTGCTTATGTCTAAAAGGCTGTACCGCCAGATTATATCGCCTCTTTCGTCAGCCTGAACCACCCAAGGCTTCACAAGCACCACATCATTAACCTTTATCCAGAATCTCCTTCTGAACCTGCCAGGTATTATGCAAAGCCTGTCCTTTCCATCGTGGCAGTGCACCAGAAATTTCGTAGCGCCTTCTATCCTTATAACCCTGCCAACGAACTCGCCGCTCTGCGGCGTTTTCAGTCGGTATGCTACTGGCGCCCCTCTTCTGCTGTCGAAAGCCGGTTTTCTGTTAGCCATATAAACACATCAATAA
>JAJZOS010000116.1 GCA_021851985.1 Microcaldota archaeon
ATAACCCTGATTAGCGGGATGCCTAGGCATATGCGCTTAGCTGAGCGTGAAGAGATAAACGGCATATCCGTAATCAGGCTGAAGACCGATTATGCAGATATGCCGGGCCTTCCGATACCTTTTCCTTTCATGCATGGCATATGCGATGCGATTAAAAGGTCTGATGCCGATATTTACCATATCAATAACCGCTATCTTTATTATTGGGATACTTTAAGCGCCATAATGCAAAAAAGGAAAAGAATGGCAATCACTATACATAACGCACTGCCCAAAGGCATAGATTTTTGGACTGATTCTATTGGCTTGCTATATGATATGGCGTGGGGCAGGAGAATAATGCATAAAGCCGACCTGATAACAGGAGTTTCGAAGAATACTGTAGCCACAACGGTGCCTGTGAAGGACATGCATAAAGCAAAGGCAATATACAATGGCATAAACATAGACATGTTCAAGCCGCGCGGCAGGCACGAACGCATATTGGATAGGTATGCCTCGGCATACGGAGGGCATGCAATCAAGATACTCACTAATGGCAGATTGGTGCCCCAGAAAGGCCAAATTTACTTGCTCAATGCACTTAAAATGTTTATAGATGACGGCAACGATGCATCTTTGACGATAATAGGCACCGGGCCTATGCGGAATGCACTTATTAAGCTCTCGGAAAAATTAGGGATAAGCGACAGAATGCAAATAATAAGCGGAATACGGGAGAGGGAGCTTCCTTATTACTACAACGCCGCTGACCTTTTTGTGCTGCCTTCGACCTATGAACCTGGGTCGATTGCTTTGATAGAAGCCATGGCTAGCGGAACACCTGCCATAGCTACGAGAATCGGAGGCATACCGGAACTCATGGGCAGGTGCGGGCTTTACGTAAAGCCTAAGGATTCTTATGATATATATAAAAAACTCAACTTCTTTATAGACAATAAAAGAGTGATAACAAGACTTGCAAAGGATGCACATTCAAGGGCAATTGAAAACCATGATTGGGATAAGATAGCGCCGCAATATGCTAAGGCCTTTGAAAGAGTAGTGCGGAGGTAAATATATGTTTGGGAGGGAGAATAAGAAATCGGTCTGGTATGTAATAACGCACAAGCAGAAGATGAACAGGAAGGAATATTTGAACCTTGTGCACAGGGTTTCTATCTTCGTCGCTTTGGGATTTATCGCCAGCTTTGCAGTTTTCTTTATAATTGCGTTGATAGGGGGGCTAGGAAGAGTTGTAGCCCTTCTTTTGTCTTCTAATCTTTACATATATTCGTTGGCGTTTATTGCTGTATTTTTGGGGTATATGCTGAGGTTCATAAAATGGAATTATTACCTTAAAAAATTGAATGTTAAGGTTCCGATCAAGAAAAACCTTATCGTGTATATGTCAATGTATTCCATGAATATTACGCCTGGCAAACTGGGCAGGATATTAGTCGCATATACGCTGAATAGGATAACGAAAAAGAGCATGGTAAACCTAATACCTGTAGTGACTCTTGACATATTCACGGATTTCCTTGGTTTTGCAATACTTGCTTTGATAACTGCGATCTACTTCAAGACATTCGTGATATATATATTGATAATAGACCTTGCGCTCATACTTCCATTCCTTTTTATACTTAATGACTGGCTTTATAAGTCGCTGAAAAAGGCGTTCAGCAAAAGGAGGGGTTTGCTCAAAATATTTTCCATGTACGGGGACGAATATTTCGCATCTCAGAGCAAGCTTAACACCAAGTGGGTATATATAGTGTCATTGCTCGTTACTGTGCCTGCGGCATTCCTCAATAGCATGGCATTGTATTTTGCATTATACTCCATAGGAGTAATACCGCACATAGGCAGCACGGTGTTCGCATTCTCATCCGCACAGCTCTTCGGAATGGTTACTGGAATTCCGGGAAACATAGGAATAACGGATGGCGCCCTTATAGCGCTCTTGCATACATCGCTCAACCTAAGCACAGGCATAAGCTCTGCTTTAACGATAATGACAAGATTCGCAACATTATGGTTCGGCCTTGTCTTAGGAGGCATATTTCTGATATATAGTTTCAGATATTGGAAGGCGAAAGTTTAGAAAAAGCTATTGCCTGCCAGAAGAAGGCAGGCATATGTTGAGTTAAAATTCGTCGCTTTCTCCTTCTGGCACGTCATCAGAAGCATCATCTGAAGACTCTTTGTCTACTTCCTCAGTTTCTGAAAGCTCATCGGAATTCCCAGATTTTTCCAGTACTTTTATCTTTCCAAATTTACCTGTAGAAAGTTGCGGCGTTCCGCGAAATTCGTTCACATATCCGTTGGATACTTCGATTTCGTCTCCGACGTTTACTGTGTTTATGTCACCGCCCCACAGCGACATCGCAATGGTGCCAGTATTATCCTTAAGTGTGATATTAGCTACGCTCAGCCTTTTTCCGTATTTGGTCACAACTTCTCGCGGTTCGTCTTTTTGGGCAACCTTGGCCTTTATGGTTACATTGCTTGCCCCTGCCTTTAGTTCGTTTATCTTCATTCGATACACCTTAACAACTAGAATCAATAGGTTCAATACCTTTATATTTAGAAAAGTTATTAAATCTTGTTGATTTTCAGCAATAACA
>JAJZOS010000024.1 GCA_021851985.1 Microcaldota archaeon
CAGTAATGCCTTTACGAGTTCGATTCTCGTACCCAGCGTTTAACCCTTTGTGTAGCTCTGGCTCTGAAAAACAAGACAGATACGTATAAACATCTGCAAATAGCCTCTAAATACGGCACAGAATCGAACACCTGCGGGTATCCAGGTTCCACGTGGCAGCGATCCTGACGCAGTATATCTCAGGCAGATATACAGGTTCATGAAAGAGATAGAGGCTAATCCTGATATAGACAGATCTAACGTGGACCTTGCCAAAAAATTCCTAGTCTACCTTAAGGCAAGGAACTCCGCTCCAAGGACAATAGTAAAACACCTGTACCTTTATAGCAAGATTATCAAATCGTGGGACAGGAAAACTCCTCTGCTGAAGGCAGACAGAGAACAGATGGAAGAGCTTGTAGCGAAGATAAACGACTGGCCGGTGGGAGACCTTACAAAGGCAAACGCAAAGATAACCATAAAGATGATTTTCAAGCACTATGTCGGAAAGGACGAGTATACTCCACCTGTAGTGGGAAAATGGATGTCAGTAGCTGCTGAACCCAAGCGCAGGCTTACCAGCAGCGACCTGTTTACCCGCGAAGAGATAGAGAGGATGATTGCAAATGCAGGAAGCCTCAGGAATTCAGCAATAATAGCCCTTTTTGCAGATGTTCCTTTGCGCCCCCATGAACTTATCAAGTGTAGGCGCAAGCACCTGAACCTTGAAGCTGAGAACCTCTATCTCGTGGTTCCAGAGGATACCAAGACAGGGAGCAGGAAGGTCATACTGTGTGACAGCATACCACGCCTTGCAGCATATTGTAACAGTGAGAAGGATCTCAAGCCTGATAATCCATTGTTTCTTGATTATACATGGCATAAAAACAAGAAGGGCATTACGTACAGCGGCCTGAATATGATGGTTAAGAGAGTTGGTAAACGTGCTGTGTTATTGGCACTTTACCGCTTTACGCTTCATTTCTTCAAAAACCTTCAGGATCGCTTACTCTCAGCCATGGTTATACCTATGTCTTAGAGCTTCTGACTGCTGCCATGGCGCTTTTCCCGGCACGGCACCGCCCTCCCACGTTGTGGGATTATGGAAAAACTCGACAAACAGGTATTGGTTTACGTTGATTCTGAGCTCCGCTCCTGGCTGGATGAGAAGACCGGCAGGGGCTACAAGATAGGCAGCCTGGTGCGCCACATACTGAGAAGGCAGATGGAGTTCGAAAAGGGGCAGAAGCCCTCTTCCCCGGTGGGCGTATGAAAGCCGTCAGTGGAACTGCCAACGGCAGGAGCAAGTGATTCTGATTGCATAAAACAGGCAACGGAAGGCACCTCTGCCCAAGACAAATGCGACAATCCAATGGTAAGGAAAGAATACAGATTTGATATATAAGTTATTTATCCTAAACCGACCAAAATACAAGGACTTACTATTGTATTCGCAGGAGGAATAGCAAAAACTGCCGTCTGTGCATTAATATTAGTTGATACAAGTTCAGATTCCAAAGCAGCACTTCCAGAGGCACAATTCTGGATAGTCTGATTGACAAGAACCCACTCTATTTCAGGGGGACACTTTGAGGTATTTGACTGATTGGATACCGGGCATCTATCATATATAATTACTTGGGCAGCGTCAAGCCCTACTTTTAATAGCTTCAACTCTGTAAAGTTCTGTCCTGCTTTACATACCAATAAATGTGCGTCTGTTTCTTCAGGAGTGCAAGGTCCGGTAGCCATTAATTCACTCTGGTTTATAGTAGTGGTTGAGGTTAATGGCGTTTGGGTCTTACGTGGCGAAGGCATCATTACCATGACTGCCACTATAGCTATGCCTATGACTAAGATTATGCCCAGTAAAACATATCCTGATTTCATTATAACATCTGCTCTAGATATAACTGCTAAATACTAATCTAACTAATAATACGCTTAATCATACCTAATATCTAAGTGCATCATCCATATCTAATCTCGGCGTAATTAGTTGCTACTCAACCAGCTCTCAGTCCACGTCGTACCTCCTGAAATTGAAGATGTAGAAGTATCTTGGCTATTATGTTGTATATAATATCCACTGGTTGGATTATAATTTGTACCTATGCCTGCGCAGTTTGAATTATCACATATATAGCTTGTATAAGTTACTGTGGAGAGATCAGGTAATTGATAATACCCATAATAACATCCATTGGAATTGCCACTACAACCTTGCGGAGATTCTAACACATACCACCCATAATTCTCCGTAGATGTGCCCACACACTGTATCCCTTGCATTGTGGATGAAGACCCTATTGTCCAGATCTCAGACCATTGGTCTCCTGTACCACCTCCGCTAGGCACACAGTTTGATGTAGTTTTTGTAGTCATGTTTATCGTTTGCCCTTGCACTCCATTCATCCAAGAAGGAGGTGAGATAAATGTTGGTCCAGAGCCGCCATTAGTTGGACTAGGGACATATTCTACAAACAATACAAATCCTTTGCTGTTCGCTTTTGGAGACGCAGTTAGATTAAAGCCACTCCACAATGTACCTCCTTGCACCAGCATTGTATTAGTCGTATTTGTAACACCAGTCCATTGCGCAAATGTACAACATGCTGCCGTAGCACCTGAAGGTTTACTTATCGTAGATGGCACTTGTACATTACCATACGCTCCGTACACCGGTGCAGTGCTTAAACAAGTGAAAAACGAACTAGAGCAATATTTACTAGAATATCCTCCTTGATTTACCAAGCTAGATGTTAAGTATATATGGACATTTGTTGTGTTAGTATAAGAAATATTTACAATTTTCCTAGTATTTACATTTACCTCTGCAGTTATGTATGATAAATTATTCTGAGAGTAAAATATTATTCTCTCAGTAGGTGTTATATTCTTTCCCCACGTATATCCAAAGCTTGAGTACGGTTTAATATTATAAGTGTTTCCTGCCGCCAGTACCTTAAATCTGGAAGACTGAATTACAGTATTGGCTACGGAGTAACCAAATGATCTGACAAATGAATCTCCAGGAAAACCTACTGGAATACCTTTAGAAAAGTTAATCGAATTATTAACTACAACATTGTTAGCATGTAATCCTGATGCATGCAGTGCCATTGCTGCGAATAAAAACAATCCTACTGCCCCATAATATGCTATTGCCCCTTTCACATTATCCCCAAATAATTATTTTAAGCAATTTTTAAATACTTTACTGCTTTGTCAGGTTTTTGTGCGTAGAAGATTTGACCAGAATGCCGGGAAGTCAGAATTATTGGGAATTCATATCGAATGGATTTTTTCAGATAGCAAGTACAGGTTCGGTCATGTTCCCATACATATAACTTAATCACAATCTACTAAAGCCTTACGGTAGGCGTGAAGCGATGCCGAGATTCCGAGACAGACGAGGAATCGAGAACGCCCGAGCGTACTGCGCCTTGTATGCGCTTAGCCAGATTTAGCTACGACGCTTCGTAGCCGCTCATGCTTGTGGCGATATATGTGGTGTTGCTGACTATGGTGCTTATGCTCATGCTAATGTTAATGCTCATGCTTGTGGAGCCGGTGTATATGCCGATATTGATTATGCCGCTTATGCCTGCGGCACCCATACCTATGATGCCTTCGCCGCGGCGCTCCGGGGTGCCGGTCCATACGCACGCCAGGCTCAAGCTCGCAGAGTCAGCTCGACCATGGCCAAAGTGCTCGCCTCGCTCCGCATCCGCTCGGCTCGCACGCTCGCTGTGTGGAGTTTGTTGTTCTCTAAGGATAATACTACTTCAGACAACAGGACTTCACATCGGTTGAGTGGAGTTTGGAGTGGAGTTCATCTGATATGTATTGTATAGAAGTGTATTTACTGTGAAACTTTAGAACTGATATAAATTTGTAGTAAACTGCTGACAAGCACTGTGTAACATTTAAAAACGCATGTTTCTAATTAATATCAGTGTGGGTGCAGACTATGTTAGGTGGAAATGGTCATTAATAAATAATACCTTATAATTAATGGTAGATATCAGTTTCTTCTGATTTTGTTCTATGTAAGAGGTTACATTGTACGCTTTCCTTATTATCTAATTTTCTAAAACCGAGATCGTTTATGAGCAATCGGACTATAATTACTACACTTAGTTTAACTGTTTAGATAAACTCAGAAAAATGCCAATAAATATTAGCAAATGTATGCATTTACTAACGACAAAGCATTTCACAAATGCCATTACCATCGTACCCAGCGTTTAACTATTTGTGTAGCTCTGGCACTGAGAATTTTAGATTTCAAGATGGTAAGATTAGATAAATCGAATTAGATCAGAGGTCTTCCAGATTTTTATTCTGTTTTGTCTCTCAAAATGTTTATCATCAGTCCAAATCCCGTCATTTGCTATAGCTAATGCCAGCGCTATAAATGGCGTATCATTCTTATCTATCTTGTCCATTATCGGTTTAGCTTCTTCAAGTTTATATTTTATTATACTGTCATCTACCACATATAAGTTACTCATTAATATTGAAAGCAGACTTTCAAATGCAGTTCCACTGAGCCGTGTTTTTGTTAATATCTCTTTCCTGTTTCCTTTAAGTTCTTCTAGAGTGAATTTAGGAGTTAGAAGCAAGAATTTGTCAGAGTATATTATCTTTCTGCTTGCAGAATCCTTTATCAGTGCTGCAATTATCCTGTTTGTATCAATTACCAGTATCATTTTCCAGCCTCTTACGTATCTTTGTTTTTATCTTGTGCCCTATAATCTCGGCGTCTTTCTCCGTAAGTTGGCTGTTCTTTAGTAGTTTTTCAACTAATTCCAGTTCCAGAAGTTTTTTTTCAAAAGCAATCCTGGCTATATCACTCCATTTGAGCTCCGTATGCTTTTTCATCTTTTCATACAGGTCATCAGATACTGATAATGTTAGATTTGCCATACAATCCCTATGTGGATTATGTGTAAACACATATTTAAAGCTTTGCAAGTAAGGCCATTACCCTAAAACAGAGAAGGTTTACAGCGTTTAACAGCCAGCTCTGTTCTAGCGTGTTCTTTGCTTAATATATAGTTTTGTCCTCTTACGATTATGGAGTTTACTACCCTCTAATAGCCTTCTTACTCCAGAAGCATAACTTCGCATCGGTTTGGTGGAGTTTGGAAAGGAGCTAATTTGACACATATTATCCAAATAAGGGACTTCTACGCCGATTGATAAGGGATATAAATTAATACGGGAATATATAGTCATATCTTTCAGTTTCATTGGGTTTATGGAATGGTAAAGGCATATCCAGTAGACAAATTTCCTAAGAAAGTACTTAGACCAGATATAGTAGCTAATCATGACAACCATCTTAAACTACTGTCAGATGATATAGAACATTATGGTGAGGTATGTGGTTATAGAGATCAGGTTCTGTTTGACTGGTTACTACGAATATTTGAGAACCTTGGCATATCAACAGTCGATTTACGCTATCTGGATTCGCTTGCAGTAACCAAAACAAAGGTGGCCATGTTTGTCATACTGGTGGACGATACTGTTGACAATATAAACAAAAGGGATCTTGATCTATGCGAAGAACTACTAAAGATCCCATTCGGAGAAGTCAGTAATAAAAGGTATGTTTCTGAAGGGCGTCACTCGGACTATTTGAAGTTTGCACGGAATCTCTGGCTGGAAATAACTGATGAGATTAAATCATATCCAAATTATGCAAAATACCTGGATTCATTTGAGTTTGATGTTAGACAGTTTCTTAACTCGATTAGATACAGTGAATTTGTAAACAAACACAACAACGCTGCAAACCTTGCTGAGAATGACGCTTATGTGCATCACGGCATGATGGTAATGATACAACTGGATATGGACCTGATGTGCTCGGAAAAGTTTAACGATAAAGAGTTTGGAACTCTTAGAGAACTTGCTTATCTTTCCCAAAAACTAGCCAGAATAGGGAACCTTATCAGCACGTATCCTAGAGAGATTATAGAATCAGACATGTCAAGCGAAGCGCTCATTAAATTCAGGAAGGAATATGGGGAGAATTTTAAGTTCAAGCTAAATAAGCTGTTCAACAGGGAGAAGAGATACCCTGAATTCGAGGAGAAAATGATACGCGAGTGGGAGAACGAATACAACGTAATAAAGGAACTGGCAGTAGAGATTAAGTCGATAGACGGTGGTAAGTTCGTCCAATCACTTGAATTCTTTCAGGAAGCTTACCGGACAAAGATAAATGATTGGTGATTTCATATCTGCATCTCGCAGAGTTCTCTAAATTCATTAACCAGTTTTTCTTTTGAATCCAAGATAAAACGGCAATTTTCCCCGCTCAATACTGCACAATCTGTTTCAATAGCATGAAGTTCCTGTCCAGTAGCAATCGATGCAATGCCTGCCAATGCGCCTCGCAATATGTGATCTACTGGAGCAAAAGACTTTCCTTTCAGGATTTTGGCGAACGGAGAGCCTTCAAGAATCATAGACATGTCCTTATTAGATGAAGGTTTTTCATATCTTAGCTTACCGTATCCGTATATGTTTATACTGTCGCATATCCACTCTGAAAGATCAGGGTTTTTCGCCTCTACAGTTAGCTTATGACTTTGTTCCAGCATGGAATTCCGCATAGTAGAGTACAGCATCTTTGTAGCTGACTTATCGTTTGATATCTTATTGGCATACATTATGAAGCCTTCCAATGGCAGTATGGCAACACTATCGCCATATAAGATAATGGAACCGTCTTCAAATTTCAGCTTCCGGCTCATGAGAAGCGTGTCCAGCAGATTCATTTCGTTTCACCAAAAAGTTTTTCATAACGATCAGGGAACTTTTCCTTCAGGTATTCTTTAGGTCCCCAGTAGTAGATGCAGACGTCACTACCTGAGCATATGCACTCAGTTTCTATCACATCAATATCGCTCTTGAAAGTGCCACTTGCCGAACCTGCAATGAAACCTTCAAATAATGGGTCTGAAGGCACCCTGACTCCCTTATCCTTAAGATACTTATGAAGCGGAAGTCCGGCTATTGATAATATGCCACAGTTCTCCTTTTCTACTATCTTGTATGATACTTTGCCCCAGCCTGCAAAGCCGCAGTATTTTATCCAGCGATCTAGGAATATTCTGGAGGTCAACTGGTATTCTTCTCCAAGAGAAACTGAGAACTCAACCATACCCTTCTTAACCGATTCGTATAGCTGCCTTTCCT
Source organism: Microcaldota archaeon (assembly GCA_021851985.1). The sequence continues at coordinate 7,198 of JAJZOS010000024.1, forward strand.
CTCTTATGTCTCCTTTCAGATTTAGGATGTAATCCCCGAGGAAACTGACAGGAAATATCGCTACAGGCTGTTTATTCAGGGTTATCTCTCCCTCCTCGATTACGACCTGTCTTGAAACTGAGAACAATTCAAAAAGGTTTATCCAACCACCTTTCAAGTGGTGCTTCTCTGGTACACCTTCTCAGCAGGCTTCACCAGGCATCCATTCTTGCCAAGCTCTAGGTCATGTACATACTGGCTGTGCTCCGTATCCCTCATCTTGAGTATGCTTATAGTTCTCATACGCTTGGACCCTAAGAGTTCATTGTAGAAGGTTACCACGCAGTCGCATGCAAACTCGCTTACGCCGTCCACCGTAAGTTGGTCTCCCGTATGTTTTGCGGCTGTAATGATTAGGTTTGTTGTGCCCTGCTTGGAAAGCTCGTTTATTAAAAGGTATGTTGCCCTCTGGTCAGACTTCCCCGTATATATTACCTTGCGGTCTGTCGGACGGTTCTTATAGGTAGAATCTATGTCAGACAGATTAAAGCCGAGCGGTATTATAAATTGGTCTAGATTTACTGCGAAGTTCACTAGGCTGTCAAAGACGAGCCTCTTGGCTCCAACCTCTTTTATTGCTGTGCCTATCATTTCAAAAATATTGATGCCTGCCAGATCAAGTGCTACTTCGACTATCTTCAATTTCTTTTCTCTTTCCAGTAATTCAAGATCCCATCCGAATTTACTTGCCTGGCCAAGAAGATCCTCCCTTTTCTGGTCTAACGTCACATAAACTCCGCATTCGCCGTTTTTTGCCCCATTGTAAATGTATTGCAATGCGAAGATTGTCTTACCTGTTCCAGGGATCCCTGTTAGAAGCACATTAGATCCCTTGGGCACTCCTCCTTCTACCAGCTCATCAAATCCTGGAATCCCTGTCCTGATTCTTGCCCCTCCATCCATATTTTCACTGCATATTATATATCTGGAAGAGCTTTAAAACATTGGTTTTTGATTTAAGGCAAGGAGTGAGTATCCATTGATCAAAATAGCGTAAATTTATTATTGAGACTTAGGTTTGTAGTAAACTGCTGACAGGCATTGCGTAACATTTAAGAACACATATTTACAGTTAATGTTAGTTCAGGTGTAGATTATGTTAGGTGGAACTGGTCAGGTTTAAATAAATTAGTTTATTGTAGGTTTATATCTATCAGTATAGATATCAGCGTAATCTAATTTTATATTGTTTAATAATCTGTATTGTACAGTATCTTTACTATTTAATCTCCTAAATCCCAGATTACCTATAAGTAATTGAATTATTATCATAGTATGCGGTTCAATCCCGCTTCCAAACATGTTACGAAGACTATCTTCTGTTTTTTGTAGGTCTAGGTCTTCGAAGATCGGCAGTATAGATAGCATGCCATACGGGGCGCCTATATCTCCAAGCAGTATAAATTTGTTGGTAATGGCGTTTATGTCATTTAAAACGTATTTGAAATACTCTCTTTTTCCTTTATCAAATTGCGATATATTTACCTGATTAGATACCAACAATGCAGTGTACTTTAGTGGCAGCGAATCCATTGTGATAGTTATTCTCCTTATTATCTTCTTATCCAACAGCTTATGATAAGTATAGTGTGCAGCACCTGGATGCATCTTGTATTTTTTATCTATCTCGTTAAAGTCAATCCTCCCATTTTTATTAAGTTCGTATAAAACATTGAATTCCCTTTCTAACAACATATTTTCGGGTTTTCTTGATAGTTCCTTTGTCTTATGCCATATCTTATCTTTAATAATTTCAAAGAATTTGTCTCTGAATGGTATAAAACCATATGACTGTGTAATGTAGCTAACTACCCAATCTGCATCCTGGTTTGAAAATACCTTATTTTGCCTAATCTCATAAACAATGTCCTCAAGATACGCTGCATTGATAGCTAATAAGTATATGAAGATATCGTATTCTCCTTTAAGCAATGCGACCGTTTGTATTAACGGGTATCTGTTAAGAACTTCTTTTATGCTTTCTATGTCAGGAATCCCATTTCTAAATTTTACTAGGATATAGAACCTGAACAATCCAAATGGCCTCGGAACAAAATCAATAGTGTATTTTATCTTATAAAGAGATTCCAGTCTGTGCAATCTTCGTTGAACCTTACTTCTGCTCACACCTGCATATTTGCTTATCTCGGATAATGTTGTCCTTCCGTCTGTGCTTATCTTTTCCAGTATCTTTCTGTCAATTTCATCGGGATATATCAGTGATTCTAAACCGCTAGTGTCATCATGCCTAGAG
>JAJZOS010000025.1 GCA_021851985.1 Microcaldota archaeon
CCAGCAGCTCGGCGGGTCGATACAGAACGTAAGCTCGGTCAAGCAGAAGCTTGTTGCCCTATCAAAGCAGCTTGCATCCCTTAGCGCGCAGCCAAGCATACTCCAGGACATCGTAAGGGCCGTCGATGCGCCGATAGCTACGGCAATACTCGGCTCGCAGCCGTTCTCCGCTGCAGTTGGCCTCGTTCCTCTGGTATCGTTGATACCCTCCATAATAATAGGTGCAATACTTCTCGCTGCGCTTTTTGCGTTCCATAGGAAACTAAGAAGGAGCTCTAGGATAGCGGCAAATCCAAGGACAAACAGGAATTGGAATATACTATTCATATTCGCATTCATTCTGTTCCTGGCGTTCCTTGCCATGACTTACTATGTATCAGCAGCAGCTAATTCCAATTCGCAGCTTTATGTTGCCAGGGATGCCATAATTTCAGCAAAAGCAGTTGCAATAGCATACAACGGCACAATAAACCCCTCCATGACATCATGTGCAAACAGGCTCTCCTCAATACTCAAGTCCGAGAAGAAGGCAGTATATACTATAACGCTCAACGGGCTGCAGTGCAGCACAGGCTCATCGTTCCAGACTACGGATTCATGCCTATCAAGCTACGCATCAAGCGGAATACCAATAATAATCCTAACAAACAGCACAAAGAATACGCTGACAGCATATTCGTTCTTCGGAACGATACTGGGCCAGTCAGGCACTCCGCAGTTCACGAATTCATGCCTTTCATATTTATTCATAAAATAGGTTGATGCAATGGCCGAAAAGAAGACTGAATCAAGGGCAAAGAAGAAGGCGCCAGCTCCAAATACCGGCAAGCAGGAAATAAAGAGGATAATCATCGCCGCAATCATAATCATAATAATAGCTGCAGCCGCATTGTTCTTGCTTCCGATGATTAATGCTCCAGTGCCTTTCTCAACATTCAAGTCAAACTTCCAGAGCGCTCCGAAGATAGGCGTGGTCGGCACCTTAACTCAGTCTTCAAACCAGAGTCAGTATGTTGAAAGCTGCGCTGTAAAATCTGTTGAGAATATAGCATATACAAGGAAACCTTCCACAATAGACTTTTATCTCATCGCCCAGAACGGCACATGCACGTACCAGCGGGGTCTTGGCACTGCAGCTCCTAACATAGCAAATGCATCTTATTGCATAAGCCTGGCTGACAATGAGCCTTCGGTATTCCTCAACTACAGTTCAGCAAACCATACCTCAATTTCTGCTTCGCGGCTTTTTGCTTATGGCAATGCTGCCTACATGTCTGCGTGTCCGATATCGGTTGAGCTTGGTTGAGCTTCAGCTGCCTGTACACCGCCAGAATCGATATTCTTTACCGACTCCCCGCCTAACGCGAGTATCGCGTCAATTGTCCTGTTTATCTCAAAAGCTTTCTTCATGGTCACATTGAAGTTCTTTTCACCTTTCGTAAATTCAGAGAGCCTGATGAACAGCCAGCCGCGGTTCTTTATCTTCCACGCAACGAATGTGCTTGTCGCGCTGTTCCTCTCCCACTCAATGAGCTTCTCGAACTGCTCGGGCTCAAGTGAAAGGCTTCCCCTGTCCCAGGCCTTGCATTCGAATGAGAGGCAGAAGCCGTTTTTTATTGCCAGTATATCCGGCCCTAGTGCATTCACTCCTGATCCTGCAGCGCGCACTACCGAATAGCCGAGATCATAGAACTTTCCGAGCAGCTCCCTTTCGCTCCTCGCGCCCTTAACATACCTATGCAATAAGTCACCTAACCAACATTTACTGTGTAAATGAATATATATCTAATTGCACCACACAAGGGATTCCTCTGCCAAACTGCCAGAAACATTGGTGTATAAATGGCTTAGTTAATGCAACAAACGAAAATCGAACTGCCAATGTCGTTGGCTATCAGCATAATCGGCAGTGCCTTGCTTTTGTGGCAAAATGTCGGTACGGGACGTTTGGAAAATAGAAAATGATAGACGCTGTGAATCAGCGCATTTTGTGATGTTGCAGAGGAATACGATACACCACCTGATTTATAATATTTATTGTTATAAAAACTATCATGTCCAGATTGAGATACATATTTATTTTATTATCAATATTTTTAATTTTCCTGCTTGAAAACCAGGTTTTTGCCGTCTCTTGCCTCAATTCGCCACCTTCAGGTGCAACATACTGCATCCCATTCGGTGTAAACAACATCCAAACCTCTTCCATTGGCTCAAATACGCAGATAATGCTTGGCACAACAAGCACTGGTGCTTTCATAGGCCTTAATACGCTCACCTTTTCAGCGTCATGCGGCGGCTCTCAATGCTTCAATAACCAACTAAGTAACTTTGCAGTTTACAATACAGTTTCAGGGCAAATATCCTTCAATACTATATGGATCGAAGCATACAATGCCTTCAATGAGATGCAGTCAAACGGGCTTACCTCCAATGCCCTTATATGGTTTAAGATACCTGACAACGTACCTGCAAGCACAAACGATACAAACTGGGCATTGGCTATATATCCGTTAAGCACAAACAACATTGATAAAAGAACGCTGGGTCTTGCGCCTCAGATCTACTGCGCAGGATCTGGATGCGCAACTTCATATTATGGCGAAGCAGACAATGGGAATTCGATATTCGATTTCTACGACAATTTCACAGGAACATCAAGCCCTAATTGGATAGATTCTGACGGTTCAGATCCCGGTGCGCATATAACGCTTACTACGAATAACGGATTTACCTGGAATACTCTTGCCGGCACAACCTTATTTTTCAATATTTTCAATAACGAATATACAGTACCATACAATGAATTTATTGATTCCTATATATCTTCAAATGCGCAAATACCTGGTGGATCCAATGCTGCTGGATTTGGGGTCTTCAACACTCCGTACAGTGGAACACCAGCAGGTTCAAATACGCTCATGTTTCAAATGTTGATATCTACAAGTGCGGGCGTCAGGGTATACATAGCAAATCCTTTTACATTAGGTAGCTGCAGCTGCAATATAAATCCAGATACTCGGTATGTTATTTCGGGATTATTCGACCCATCATCTGCAACAGTATATAAAAATTATACACTTGAAAAAACTACAACTATGCCTTCAAGTATAGTTCCTAATTCAATAATGATTAGTGCCTTTCAAAGCGGTTCAAATACTCAAAATGCGATGTATCAATGGATAAGAACTAGAACCAACCCTCCAAATGGCGTATATCCTATAGTAAATTTCGGCTCTGCACATGCTGTTGTTGCACTATCCGTTTCTATTGCCCCTTCTTCAGCAACGACACTAGATGCGGGCCAGAGCGTCACATTCGCAGCATTAGCAATTGGCGGCACAGGATCCTACACTACATACAATTTCATAGTATTCAACAGCATAACTAATGTCATAATAGCCAACTCTCTCCAGACATCAAATTCATTCATATTCACTTCGAACTCAAACATCGTAGGCAACACCATCGAGGCGAACGTAATAGTTACGGATAGCGCCTCTCATAATGCAAATTCTCTAAATACCGGCCAGATAACTATAAACCCTGCATTTACTGTTTCTATAACCCCTTCATCTACTGCAGTGATCGATGCAGGCCAGGACGTTGAATTCGCAGCATTAGCAACCGGAGGAAGCAGTTCATATACAACTTACAACTTCATAGTATTCAACTCGATAACGAATACGATAATTGCCAATTCGCTTCAGGCTTCAAATACCTTTACATTCGCATCAAATTCAAATATCGTAGGCAATACCCTCAAGGCGAATGTAATAGTTACTGACAGCGCATCAAGCACTGCAAACTCCATAAATTCTGCATTAATATCTGTGAATTCACTTCCTTCAGTTTCAATATTTCCTTCAAACATACTTGCAGATTCTGGCCAGATTGCCACATTCACGATTACGGCAACGGGGGGCACCGGACCTTTTGCAGTAGAGCTCTACAACATAACTGGCGCAGCAGCAGTATACAACGCAATAATAACAAACTCCAGCGGTGCATTGAATTCGTGGGCTGCTTCAAACGATTATCCTGCCAACACCTACTCACAGGCGTGCAGCTATTATTCCGATTTTGTATACTGCGTGGGCGGATATGCTAAATACGGCGGAACAAGCTTCATAACTGCAAATACTTATTCAACACAGGTATTCTCTGACGCTCTAGGTTCATGGACTGGCCAGTCTCACTATCCGTTTGCCGTTTACCTGTCATCCTGCCCGTCATACAGTGGATACATCTATTGCATTGGTGGCTATAATTCCTTATCTTCATCTGCGACTAACATAATATATTCTGCGCAATTGTCTTCAGGAAGCTTCGGCACCTGGAATGCACAGCCAAACTACCCAATTCCAATTCAAGCCCAGAGCTGCAATATATATTCTGGATACATCTACTGCGTAGGAGGATATGATATCTCATATGAAAATGCAGTATACTCTGCTCCAGTATCAAACGGAATAATTGGTTCATGGACACAACAGAGCAATTATCCGCTTAGTTCTGAATATACCTCATGCTCTGTCAAAAATGCGTATATCTACTGTATTGGAGGCTATGGTACTGGTTTATTTAAATCTACATACTCAGCACCAATATCAGGTGGCATTGTAGGGACATGGACACAGCAGCCTAACTATCCAAATGAAATTACGGGTCTTTCTTGCATACCATCAAATTCTTATATATACTGCTTAGGGGGCAAAGCTGTTAGTGTTGACATATCCTCAAATGCTGTATACTCTGCTTCAATATCGAGTGGAACAATAGGTTCATGGATGCCACAATCAAATTATCCAGCTAATGTTGATTCCCAGCAGTGTATTAGTCCATCGAGTTACTATAGTAGTTATATCTATTGCTTTGGCGGTGAGCAATCAGATCCGCAACTTATTTATAATTATACATTCTCAACTACAATGCTTAATTCAAATACCCTATCTATAAATGCGCTCGCAGTTAATGGTAACACATTCGCATTCAATGCAATATTCACAGATGAAGGCACATCTCCATATTTTGTGCCTTCAAGCCAGAACTCGCTTTCACATCTAAGTATAAATCCTGCATTATCAGCAGAACCGATATTCACAACCAATTACATAAAGATAGATACTGGCCAGTCAATTACCCTTTCATCAAGTCTATCAAACGGCTTCGCTCCGTATTTTTATCAGTGGTATTCAGGCAATTCCACAACATGTTCATCAAATATACTAAGCGTCGGAAACCTATCGTCTACCCTATCTGTTACTCCTTATCATGACATATCCTATTGTTATAAATCAACAGACAATGCGTCTGAGCCTGAAATAGTATATTCCGCAACAAACGAAGTTGTTGTTAATTCAAGGCCTTCAATTTCTATAATAACTTCGAATGTGCTGTATGGACAAATAGCAACAGTCAATGCACTTCTATCTGGAGGTACAGGATCTCTATTTAATTTTAAATTCTATAATGTTTCATCCGGAAGCATTGAGTCAAGCGGTTCAATAACCTACACCGAAACAAATACAATTGGTACTGGCGCACTTGGCAACTTCATGAATGCAACTGCATATCCATTTCCGATACAAGCGCAGGGCTGCATTACATACAATTATTACATATACTGTGTGGCAGGATATTCATATCAGACTAGCTTGATAAAATATCTTACTAATACTGTATATTCCGCGCAGATTCAGAATGGCACAGTAAGTGCATGGACGCAACAACTGAATTATCCTTCAAATGTCTATGATCATCAATGTACTGGATATTCCGGTTATATATATTGTATTGGAGGAATAAACGATCTCTCTACAGCGTCTGTAGTAAATTCTGTATTCTCTGCCTCAATTTCCGGAGGCACAGTAGGATCATGGGTATTGCAAGGCAACTATCCCATGGAAATAGGGCAACAACAATGTGAAGCATATTCTGGTTATATATACTGCGTCGGCGGGGCCTCTGCCGGAAGTAATAATGAAGTATTCAATTCTGTATACTCTGCATCAATTTCCGGCGGCACGGTTGGTTCATGGGTGCAGCAGGGCAATTATCCTGTGCCTGACGCTGACCACACTTGCACCATATACTCTGGCTATATCTACTGTCTTGGGGGGCAGTCAGCAATCCTGAATTCACGCTACACAAGTGTATATTCTGCTCCTGTATCTGGAGGCACTGTAGGAACATGGACATCGGAAACAAGCTATCCGGTCGGACTTGATGGCATGTCGTGCAATGCTTATAATGGCAATATTTACTGTATAGGCGGAGATCCTGCAAACAACATAAGGGAGCAGTATATCTACAGTGCACCTATATCAAGCGGCACCGTGGGTTCATGGTCAATAGTGCAAAACTATAATTTCGGAGTTGGCGGTACATCATGTAATGCCTATGGCGGTTATATTTACTGCGTCGGCGGATTCGATCAGCCATTAGTACATGACACTTATGCAGTATATTCGTCGCAGATAGTGCCCAGCATCAATGTATACTATAATTTTTCTGCAGAATCCACAACCAATATTCAATTCAATGCAATTGCAACTGATGAAGGAACGTATACGCCACTTTTGTTTGCATCAGCTACAAACACTGTTGTAATAGCTAAGAACGACCTTCTTTCTAATACAGTATCTAATAATCCATCTGCAGTGGGTTTCTATACTCCAGTGAACATCACGTTCACAGGCACTCCGACGATAAACAACCAGAGCGCGTGGTCGCTTTATGTTGATGGCACATTTTTCGGAAAAACAGATTCAACAATTTACTGGACGGAGCAGGGCTCTCCTGGAACTTACTCATTCACATTTACAAATCCTGGAAATGCTAATTACACTTCGTCATCGCTCACATCAACGCTTAAAGTCGGATCTCTCGGCACAGGAGGATCCTCGGTGTCCTCTTCATCTCTGCCTCCTTCAACTACAACAACATCAACAGTGGTAACCACAGTGCCCCCGCCAATTTTGCTGAATGAGACAGTAAATTTGATACATGGGTCATCGCAGCAGATAAGCTTCAGCAACACTGGGGTCATGATTGAGCTTGTATCGAACACCTTCTCAAATTCAACAGCAAAATTGCTTGCAATTAATGTAACTGCATTCTCCCCTAATGCGCCCATAGGCTTCATAAAGCTTTCAGCTACGAACATCACGTCCAATACGACCAAAGTGAATAACATAAATGTAAGATACAGATATCCATGCAGCATCCCCGCAGCAAACATAAGGCCATTCATACTCAAGAATGGAATATGGAATCCAATATCTCTATTCATAGTGAATGCAACTTCATGCATAGTCTCATTCAGCATGCCTGCGGATCCTGTTGTGGCGGTAATGGCGCAGAACCAGACTGCATCAAAAACGCCTTCAAATGCCTCATCTGTATCGACCATGCTTCCTACAACAGCAACTGCCGCTGCTCAGCAGGTTCCATCTTCAACATCGAATATATTGCTTATCTCAATAATCATAATCATCATAATAATTATAGCAGTCCTGTACATGCTTAAAAGCAGAAGGTCAAAGTTTGGGTCATAAATGTGCCATTAAATCATACTTACAATATGAATTTTGTTATTTAAGTATTCGACTAGCTCCTCAAATTCGACCTATTGCATACTCTTATTAAGCTTTTTATCCTTAAATAATATTGGTAAACAGTTTGATTTAAAGGTGCAAATATGGCATGTTATACTAATTTAAAATTCAAGTATAGGGCTGGTCTAGCCTCTGCTAGACGTGCACAAGAATAAATCGGCTGTTCCTTAAAAAGTGAATAAAGGTGCGAAAAGGAGTGAATGATAAAAGCGCAATATGCATGTTAGCGTGCTGTGCGCATTGTGTTCAATAGGTGTGATAAATGGCAAAAACTTATCTGGAAATAGTAAAATACATGGTCGAAGCGAAGTTTAACATAGAGGGGCTTGTGGACAAGCCGGACATAATAGGCGCCGTGTTTGGACAGACGGAAGGCCTTCTGGGCAGCGATCTCGACCTCAGGGAGCTGCAGAAGAACGGCAAGATAGGCAGGATAGAGATAGATGTGCAGCAGTCGTCAAACAGGACTGCAGGAAAGCTCTTCCTTCCTGCATCTTTGGACAAGGTCGAGACATGCATACTCGCAGCTGCAGTTGAGTCTGTGGACCGCGTAGGGCCATATGAGGCGCAGTTCAGCGTAGACAAGGTCGAGGATACAAGGTCAGAGAAAAGGAGGAAGATACTCGTGAGGGCAAAGGAGCTTGTCAAGAAGATGCTTGATACCGGCATGCCGGACAGCAAGGAGTTATCAGAACTTGTGCAGTCGGATGTGAGGGCCAGCGAGATAACCACATATGGTCCGGAGCAGCTTTCAGCAGGGCCCGACATAGCAGCGAGCGAAGAGGTCATAATAGTTGAGGGAAGGGCAGACGTGCTAAACCTGCTAAAGAACGACATAGGATATTCGATAGCTGTTGGAGGCGCTGCAAGCACCATCCCAAAGACACTGATAGATCTGGCTACGCAGAAGGAAGCCACTCTGTTCGTGGATGGCGACAGGGGAGGCGACATGATAGCAAGATCCATACTCAACGTCGCAGAGATTGACTTCATAGCCAAGGCTCCTGATGGAAAAGAGGTTGAGGATCTTACGAGGAAGGAGATAATAAAGTCTCTCAGGACCAGGATACCTATAGACCAGTACAGGGTGATAGGATCCAGCCAGCCCGGCGTCCAGAGATTCCAGAGGCAACAGAGGGAGCAACAGCCGCCTGCAAGGAATGACTCGTTCAGGGAGCAGAGGCAACAGCTTTCTGCACAGCAGCCGGCACAACAGCCGGCACCGCAGCCTCAGGCAAGGCAGGCACAGCCTAAAGTAAGCACTGTCATGGAAAAGGAAGCACCGCAATCCGATACAACAGCAATACCTGGAATAGATGCTGCTGATTTCGAGCCGGCGTCGAAGCTCGGCAAGGAGGCAAAAACCGATTCTCCCGTACTGCAGGCTCAGGTATTCTCGCAGCTGTCAATCAGTCTGGACGAGCTTTCAGGTACGCTAAGGTCGAGGCTTTACGACAATGCAGCAAACGTGGTAAAGGAGGTTCCGATAAGGGAGCTTCTCTCCGAGATAGAAGCATCAGAAGGCATATATGCTATAGTGCTTGACGGAGTGATAACGCAGAGGCTTGTAGAGCTCTCGCTCCAAAAAGGAGTAAAGGCAGTATACGGGATAAAGGCCAATCCGCTTACAAGGAAGTTCCACGACATAACGCTTTATACAAAGGAACAGGGCAAGCTTTAGACGACCAACCCATCCGTGCATTCGCTCAAAGGCGCTGGTGTGAATGCAGGGCTCAAACGCCGCAAGGCTGATTTGGAATAGCTTGCGGAATCACGATAAGAAAAATTAAATGCGGATATGCCGTATCTCCAGAAACAACAGGAAGAAAATTCGGAGCTTACAACGCCAAAGATGATGCATAAAAAA
>JAJZOS010000117.1 GCA_021851985.1 Microcaldota archaeon
GCATCTGATTAGGGAAACTGCAAACGCTGTAGAGCATGCCGCGCTACTAGCCATGCCGCGCTGCATAGGTATCTCGGATTTAAGCGTAATATGCAAACCTCCGAGTTCAACGCCCTTGCTTTGCAGCCGCGCAGCTATTGTTAGAAATGGCAAAAATACTTTTTTGTCATCGTTGTCCTTGATATATTTTTCCAACTGGGATTCTGAATAATCCTTATACATCTTCTTCAAATGCTTTGTGCTTATGGCATATTCTAGGCTTCTGCCATAGGAATCGGAGAAATCGCCGAGGCTAATAACAAAATTTCCGTTCCTATCAGTGCTTTCTCTTTTTACAACTGCTGTTGCATATTTTGCAATTGCGCATGCCACTGAAGTTTTTCCGTACAATACTGCATGTTCGCCAAACAATTTTATTACGCCAGGAGCCCTTGAAACGATTTCTTCTTGTCTTATGCTCTCATCTTCCCATATGCGATATCATATCTTCAGTTATCAGGGAATCCTTTTCTTCAAGCAATACCGGTCCTGTGCCTGCATGGGATTCTATTGTCCTCTGCACTCCACTTATGGAGGATAGCATTTCATTGACTTGTCCCCTGTAAGCCTCAGTAGTTATTATGTGGGCGTTTGGCCCTGCATCGAAAGTATATGCAGCTACTGTCTTGCCTTCTTTTTCATTCAATTCGTGCACTCCCTTTATTATGTCTATAGAGGTTCCTGTGAAGTATATGACAGGCGGCCATGTGTCGAGCATTGTTGCATGCATGTTGTTGCTGTCCCTCATTATTATCTCTCCCATCTTTTCGAAATTCTTGTTTCTTATCGCGTTCTCCAGTTCAACGTTGACTTTTTCCACATATGAAGGCCTTGACGGATAGAGTACGCTGGTTCTTATTGTCTGTGCATGCCCTGCGCTGGAAGAGATTTTTTTCTTTGACGAATCCACTATTGCTATTATATCCATTAGTTCAGGCCAGTGCTTTTCATCCTTCAATTGTACAGAATAAGAGTCGCTTCCGTCATTCTTTTCTCCAGTGTTCCATTTTACAAAGCCACCGTAAATGCTTCTGCACGCGCTTCCGCTTATCTGTCTTGCAATTATGGACATGTGTTTCAAGGACAGGTTTAGCTCCAGCGCATGCGAAACAGCGAAGATCAGTGTAGCTGCGCCAGATGCGCTTGATGCTATACCACTGCTTGTTGGAAATGTATTCTCTGATACTATAAGAAAATTCTGCTTCACATCTGATATCTCCTTCATATATCTCAGCACACCTTTCATGAATTTCGTCTTTTCCGTAGCTTTTGGATTGTTAAAATCTTGCAGTTCATTGTTTATAAAGACAGTATCGTTTTCCAAACCGTCAACCAATGCCACACTTGTAATGGTGCTAAGATTGTCGTCAAGAGTCATACTTATAGATGAATTGTTTGGCAAATTTATATTCTCATCTCTTTTGCCCCAATATTTCGTGAATGCTATGTTAGAATGTCCTCTGGCAGTTGTAACTTTTATCTTCATAAAATCACATATATCTACATGTTCATATATAAATTACTTATTATCTATTCGCTTTATGTCGAATTAATTTTTTTATTACAGGTTGGTGGAAAGCTCAAAGGAATTAATTTCCGTATTCTCTAAGTGTGAAGTCGATTGAATCTCTGATATTCCTTTTCCAGAGAATACAAGATTAAATACTCTGCCCATAGTTCCGTGGCCTACCACCAAGATGGTTGAAGCATTGTTATGTCTTTCCATGAGCATGTTTTTGAATCTCTCAAGCCTCGCATATACTTCTTCGATCGTCTCCCCTCCTGGAGGCCTCATACCAAGCTGTTTGTACTCGTCCAATTTTGGGACTTCTTCTCTTTTCATGCCTGCAAATACGCCTATATCGCGTTCCCTTAGATCTTTTAAAGGGATTAGAGGCGATGCATGGTATTTTGCAATCTCCTTTGCTGTATCAAGCGCACGGTTAAGGTCACTCGAATATATTATATCTATTCTCATTTCCTTTAAGGTTTCCGATATCGCCTTGGCTTGCATAATTCCCAATTCTGACAGGGTACCATGTCTCTGACCTTGAAGGATGTTGTCCCTATTCTCCAATGTTTCGCCATGTCTTACAAATATTACTTTCATATCTATACCCAAGCATTTTCCCGCATTCGTTTATTTTCTATTTAGCGCGCATCCCATGCTAACGCGTTTTTACAGTGCTCTTTTGGCTTTCAGTTTGGATTTGGAGGCGCAAGTGAGCGAGATGAGCGACTCCGGCTTTGAAAAGGACTTTGCCTCAGTTATATCCTATTTACAGTCTGCACAAAATGGTAATTCTTATGCTCAACAATTTGAATGAAGCAAATAGACTTCTTTCCATAATATACGCACTTTCTGCTGGGGAGGCATCCCAGATACAAAGATCGTTTTATAATTATCCATTTTATACACGCTGATTAGCCAAAACTTCATTCGCGTTCCACTTCAGTTATGTGTGCTGCTGGTGCAACCTTATACTCAAG
>JAJZOS010000026.1 GCA_021851985.1 Microcaldota archaeon
CCTCTGGTGCAAACCTGAATATGAGCTTGTTTATGTCCTTTATTAAATTCAGCAATCTTTCGAACGTCTGTTCCGGAGTGAGCTTCAGTTCATTTAGTAGCCTGTCAGTCTTGTTGACGAAAAGCACCGGCTTTGCCTTCTCCTGCAGAGCCTGCCGCAACACCGTCTCTGTCTGAGGCATTATGCCCTCGACAGGATCGACAACAAGAACCACACCGTCGACAGCCCTCATGGACCTTGTTACGTGGCCTCCGAAATCAACGTGGCCGGGAGTGTCTATAAGATTTATTATATTGTCAGCGCCCTTGTAGTTGAATGCAAGCGATATGTCCGCGGATTTTATCGTCATCCTTCTGTCCTTCTCTATTGCCTCGTAATTGGTGTAAAGCGCTTCGCCGGCAGAGCTCTTTGATATGATGCCAGCCCTTGCAAGAAGAGAGTCTGTGAGCGTGGTCTTTCCGTGGTGCACGTGCGCTATTATGGCAACGTTACGTATGTGCTCTATGTCATTCATTATCTTGACTACTTCCTCTGCTACGAACTCTTTTCTCACCATACGATTACCTTGCTCTCTTTGCTATCCTTTCAGCTTCCACTCTTTTCTTTATGGCATAGCTGTCTGGACTCTTCGACGCAGCGAGAAGTATCTCATTTGCAAGCGCATCTGAAAGAGTGCGCTTGTTCTTGAACGCCCCCATAAGCCCGGCTAATGCAAGGTTTCTGAGTGCAACATCAAGCCTGCGCTGGGAACTTATGCCTACAGCAACATTATAGCTTATTCCACCATATCTCACTCTTGTAGTATCTTCAATAGGGGCCGCATTCTGAAGTGCGTTTATGAGCACCTGCACAGGATTCTTTCCCGTCTTCTTGTTGATGATATCGAATGACTCCTGAAGCATGTGCACTACCTTGAGTTTCTTTCCCTGTAGCGCGCCCTTTCGCCTTATCACCTTGCCAGATATCTTCTTGCCCGTTCCTCCCCGCATAAGCTTGCTTATGAACCTCTCCACTATGTCCGTATGCGCATTGTAGTATGCCTGATATTTCCTTCTGCCGAATATGTTTGGATATGGCCTCTTGCTCAGCTTTATATATGACGCAAGGCTTGGATCATCTACCGCAAGCCCGCTTACAGAGTATTTTCCAAAAAGGAGTTGCGCATCGGAACTTATCTCTGCAGGCTTTGCGGATTTTCTTTGAATCTTTTTCGGACTTACAGGCTGCAGGTCCGTATCCGCAGCTTCCGGAAGCGCAACTTTCTTATCGGCCTTCTTTTCAGGCACCATAGGGACTTCCGTATCAACTGCAGTGTTCTCATCGCTCATAATCATTACCTCTTAGGCTTTTCCTTCTTTCCTTTTACAATCTGATATATATCAGTGCCATTTAATGCTATAACCCTGTATTTCAATCCGGGTATGCTTCCCATCTGGCCTCTCTGTGAACCGCCCATGCCCTGTATAGTAACCTCGTCATGCTCCTCTATGAAGTTTATTGTTCCATCGTAAGGCACGTATGCCCCAACAACCTTTCCGTTCTTTACCAGCTGCACCCTCACACATTTTATTAGACCGGAATGGGGCTGCTTCTGCTGAAGAACAAACTTCTGCAATACCAGCGCCTTGGCCATGGGAACTGTGCCTACAGGATCATATTTCTGCTTCAGTTTAAAGTACTTCCTCTTCCACCACTTCTTGAGCATCCTGTGCTTCTTTCTTTTTCTTATCAGTTCTTTTGCAGCAAATTCTCCTTTAGGCAAATATTCACCATCAATATTCTTCATTTAATATGTTAGAGTTTCCGGATTCCACTACGGCAAGCCCGTTTATCGAATAGGGTTTACCGCATACAGTACCAAGATCCATTGAACTGCCGTCGAACGTTATCAGCCTTATTCCTGCAATCTTGCATGCATGGCTTATGTCATCGATAAGGTCTTTCCTGCCCTTCCTTGCTATCACCACTGCCTTTGCAGAATTTGTATTTACTGCGCGCACAACGTCCCGGTAGCCCAGGCTGACCTTGCCAGTATCCACAGCAAGCCTAACATCGTTGTTCAAATCAGCCACGCTATCATCTCAATTTTATCTAGAATGCAAATTGCATCTGGACGAAACAGCGATATGATATTCCTTCAAAAGGTATTTAAACCTAATTATGGTTTTGGCGTTGATGTAGAGCGCATGCCAATTACCAATATAACAGGCCGCGTTGTTATAATGTATTTTTTATGAAAGTTTATATATCAGAAAACAGCCAAGATATACGATTGGATGAGCGCCCAAAAACTGAATGTCGACGTAAGCTACGAGTTTTCAGTGCATTCGGGATTACTTGCAGATGCTTACATAAGCAGAGATGCCAAAAATTCTGCGCGAGTAGCGTATGAAAATAGGTATACGCTGGCGACAAAAGAAGACTTGATGGTTAAGCATTATTTAGATAAATATAGTTCAGATCCGATACTTAATGCAACAGGAATCGTTAACCAGATTGCAGCGTCTGTTTTATTTGCAGCAGATCTGGAGATTTGTGGCCAACCGGATGACATAACACGTGTTTCTGTAAAATTGAAAGGAGATATAGAAGATACCTTATATGGAAGGGCTGTAGTGCTGCATGATTTAATCTACATAAATCCACAGATATTCAATTCTACAGGAATGGTATATGAAAGTGTAATAACGCACGAATTCGGGCACATACTTCAGCACCATAGTGGAATACGCTATGGAGAAGAGGAGAAGTATGATTGGGATATCTCCAGGGCAAAATCGTTTGGCATGCGCGCATTCTTTGAGGGAGGAGCAGAATTATTTTCTGCATACGTACTTTCGAATATACTCCATTCAAATTCGGGATATGATGAAAAAATTGAATTTGTTTTTAAACATATTGCTGCAACAGGCGGATTTGATCCCGATGTGCTGAAAAACAGCGCATTTGCGGAGAAAATTTTAGATTATGATAAAATAGATTCGTTATTAAGAAATAATTGGAATGGCAATGTACCGGCAGTCTATCTTGAAGCCGCTAAAATAGTGCTTATGAAACTGCATTCTGAAGGCTTGGACCTGGATAAGACCGTAAAATTCTTCTTCTCTAAGAACATTGACCCATGGGAAGGATATGCAAAGGCTCTTGGGAATGCATATAAACGTCACGCACTAGAAATCGCTTTGAAGCAGGTTCAGAGGCTTAGACAAAGCACTAGCGAATATGATTGAGAATAAATAACTGTGATTTGGAGATGCGATTGCCCTTCTTTTTATACAAATTTTATCTATTAAGTGCGGGTGCTGGTTTACTGGTTCGCACAAAGTCTTTAAACTTTAGGTGCATAACTTAAGTGCGCCGCAGTAGCTCAGTCCGGGAGAGCGTCCGGCTGAAGACCGGAATGTCGTCGGTTCAAATCCGACCTGCGGCAATCATTGCTATTTTGAAATTTAGAGATATTGTATCAAGTCTTTGGTTTTCCAAATCTTTATTGTTTTTTGTCTTTGGAAATCATTATCATCACTCCATATACCATCATTTTCTAGAGCTAAAGCAAGTGCTATAAATGAAGTATCATTAGGATCTATTTTGTCCATGATTTGCTTTGCTTCTTCAAATTTGTATTTGAGTATAGAGTCATCAACTACGTATAGACTATTCAGAATAAGAGCCATGAGATTATCAAAAGCATCCTTCGTCAATTCGGTTTTTTTTAATATGTCGCTTTTGTTGTCTTCAAGTTCGGTTTTTGCAAAGGAAGGGGCTAGGAGAAGAAATTTGTCTGAATATATTATCTTTCTACTAACCGAATCTTTGACTAGAGCTGCAATTATTCTGTTAGTATCTACTACAAGTATCATTTTTCTAGCCTCTTACGTATTTGCGCCTTAACCCTATTTCCTATAGTTTCTGCGTCCTTTTCCGTAAGATGGCTATTCTTTAACATTCTCTCAACTAAATCTAATTCCAAAAGCTTCTTTTCAAATGCAATCCTAGCTATATCGCTCCATTTGAGCTCTGTGTGTTCCTTCATTTTCTTGTAAAGTTGTTCAGATACAGATAAAGTGATATTGACCATTTCTAGCACATGTGAATTATGTGTAAACACATATTTAAGACTTTGTATTGCGCAGGCTCAAAGTGATGAAACTTGACTTTGCATATTACTTGTATGTCTTTGTATATCAGTTCGCCTTTTGGGAATACCTTTTCTCATCGAAGACCTGCGGCATATTTTCTTCACGAAGAAGTCGGTTCAAATACGCAATTTTAGACGTTTTCTTGTTTAGTAACATATTTAAAGACTTAATGATTAAATCAGTTAATGTCAAATTTATTTGTAGATCTAGTAGGATGGACAGGTGCAGTACTAATTTTGTTAGCATATTATATGATAACTTCTAAGAAAATAAATTCGTCATCTAAATTGTATCAAGGAATGAATTTTGTTGGAGCAATTGGATTAATAATAAATGGATATTATTATCTTGCTTATCCGTCTGCAGCACTGAATTTTGTTTGGGCAATTATTGCAATATGGGGATTAGTTGTGTCAAAAAATCCATGCACTAATACAAAAGGTAAATTCTAGTATATTTTTGGACACGGACAGTTTATTTGAATATGAAATGTAACAAATTTCTTATTTTATGGATTATGCAAAGTTCCTAATTAATAACAAATAAGATAATATTTATTAATCTTTATTTTATATAAATAAGAATTTCAGAGTGATTCTATCAGGATAAACAGGAGTGTTGCAGCAATAGCGGTAATACTTGCAATAGTAATAATAACGGTATTGTCATTGTATAATGCCGAAGGAAGGACCGGATTGAGCCTTGCATACATACTGAATCCCACTGCAGGGCTTACTCTTGGCGCAATTGTGCTAATTTCTTTCATATTGGGCATTCTGCACGGCACTACACCAGATGAACATACGTGGCCCATAACGTTCAGCTATGCGGTAGGAAGTTACAGCACTTCAAAGGGCATGAAAGCGGGATTCGTATTTTCAGCAGGATTCACGCTGCAGCGGGCTTTTCTTACAACCCTCGGTTTCCTTGGCCTGGCGGCGATTTACAAGGCTTACAACCTTGACGGGCCAGTATATGTAATAGTTGGAATCGTGATGGCCATAGCAGGGGCATATATACTTAATAAAAAAATTGATCTGCACCTGCCTCTTGATAGGCTCTTTGGAAGCAAGAGGCATACAGTAAAGGCTGAAAGATCGCCGATGCATGACGTTCCCGTAAGGATGGCATTCGTACACGGATTGGTTGCAGGCTGGGGATTTGGCGCATATGCCACAATAATAACCTTTATTCTGGCACCGCAGGTTCCGGGACTGCTGTACGCGCCAATACCTGGATTGTTTTTCGGCCTTGGGACCATGATGATGCAGATCATATTCGGTGCAATATTCGCGAATGTAGCAAGGATAAAGAAGCTTACCGAGCAGCAGATAAGATTCATTGGGAGGAGAACGGCCGGCAGGACGCTTTTTTACGGAGGTTTTATATTTTCAATAATAGGGTTGTTGATAGTGTTCTTTCCGGTAATAGACAATTGGGCAATAAGCACAGGGAATCCGATACCAAATCTCGACTCGATAGGAGTCGCTACAATGCTTGTCCTGATAGTGGTAGGGATATTCGGGATAGGAAATGTGATATTAAGCTTTTATGAGATAATGAAGAATAAGGCTACAAAAAGGCCTGGAAACGGGCTTTCGAGGAGAAACTGAAGCTTTTTGGATTTTGACGTCTTTTTCTCGCATGTTGCTATTTGCGTTCGGCATCTGCAATATCCTTCTTATCATGCGGCTTTTTGACTATAAGAATATTTGATGCAACTTTTACAAAATTCCTTTCGGATTCAGAAGTAGATGAGTGCAATATCTCCCATCCGGCTTTTGTGTAAATTTCCTTGAGTGCTGCCTCAAATTCGAGATTTTTTGCTTTTTCTCTTTCTGCATTTGGAAATATGGGCTTCAATTTGTCGTAATTTCCAGTAAACAAGTTGAATCTGTCTTCCCAGAAATTCTTTGGAAGAGAGCTGACAAAGACTAGTGCATTTATGCCTCCGGGAAGAGTATGCTCCATCATTTTTTCTATTAGCCCCTTTTTGTCATCGGGAGAAATATATTCAAGGACATCCTTCATGAGTATCACGCTATAATTTGCTATCTCTTCATTTACTGCATTGCCCTGCCTGAATTTTATCCTACCAGAAGGATCATTTGCAGAGCAGAGCTCGACAGCATTTTTTATTGCATTGCCTGAAATGTCAATGCCCATTGCAATTGTAAAGTCCAACGACTTAGACAGATATATTAGATCTGATCCTCTGCCGCAGCCAATTTCAAGAATGGAACCATTGCCGAATCCGATATCAAGCATTGTGCGGTTAACTATATTCTTGCGCAATACTTTTTCTATAACACCAATATCAAAAGAAGGATTGGTTATTGATGACGCAGGATATTTTGAATATGAATGGTCAAAATAGCGGGTTACCTGACCATAATATTCATGGGCATTAACTTGCATTTTCATTATCTCGCCGGTGCGCAAATACCATTAGGATTTATGACTCTCCTAATATTTATTATTTACTAATTTTGTGATAATAACAATATGTTTTATTTGTAAGGAGTCTGTACTGGCTTTTTTGCAAATGCCTGCAACTTCACAATTTCTTGCGATTTTTTTCGATCTTCTGGGCAAATTTTTTAACTTCCTTGAGCAGCTCGCTTTCCGAACGATACATGTTGTCTACAAAATAAGGAGTAAATGGGCTGTAATTCTTGAATGGAAAGTATAAGAATGTCTTCTTGCCTGTGCTATGAGCATGCATGCGCTCGCTATCAACTCCGCTAGAATAAACAAGGCTCGATAGGTGGATTACCACTATATCAGACTGGTCTATAAGGTGATAATCTCTCCTTACTGTCTGGTTTGCGGCTATGCTCGTTATTCTTGGATCATTTTTGTATTTCTTGTACGCGCTAAGATCTATTGCACGAGGATCGAATACGATTGCTATATTCCTTAGCTTTTTTGCGAATCTTGACAATGCGCTGTAGTTTTGGTCTGCATATGACATTGCAAAGCTAAGATATGCCTTTGCCATGTACGGTTTATATATCAGGTTGAAAAGCGTGATGGGGTTCTCGCTTATGCCTATAAGGTAGTTGCTCTTGCCAAGCGTCTTGCTTATGAGGTCTGTTGTATAAATCTCCAGCTCGGACCAGACGAGAATCTCGTAAAGGTCGATGTCGACTTCTTTCCACTCCTTGCTTGACTTGAATGA
The DNA here is from genome assembly GCA_021851985.1 of Microcaldota archaeon. Next base: position 7,321 of record JAJZOS010000026.1, read on the forward strand.
CCGCTCAAGCTCGTTTGCAGTAGGTATTACTGTTATGAAAGCGTCAGGCTTAAGCTCCTTGAAATCATTTATGTCGAGAAGGCTTATAGGCCCGTTCTTCCACCAGAATGCCGTATGCCCATCTATTATGTAATCTGTTCCCGGAGTGCTCTTTATCTCCATATTTATCCTGTGCAATGCGTTTGCCTTGAGCACATCAAGGACTTTTTTATCCAAATTAAGCAATGTAAGCGGAGTAAGGTCCTTGTTGAGTTCCGTGGCCACGCTGACCATCTTATCCACAAGATTTATGATTTTCAGATTCTTACCGTTCCTTTTCGCTATCTTGACTGCCTCACTCTCTATCGCCATTCTGTTTGACCCTGCCACAGAGGTGCTGAACAATATCATATGAATAATCTTATCTCGTAGATTTTATAAATTGATGCGATTCCTAAACTTTATCGGTTTAGCCTTACCTTATCAACAAAATTTGACTTTTTCAACAAATACGGGTTCCTAATTATTTCCTGTTATAAGAACTACTATGCGCTTTCGGTTCAGAAGATAGGCATGCTCTCTTTGTAGCTTGACAAACCCTGCAAATCCTGCAGCGCCTCCAGGCTCAGATCCTATCTTCATTTCCCTTAGTGAGTTTACTGCACCGCATATCTCATCGTCTGACACGCTTACTGCCATCCCATTCGTCTTTTTTATGGCTTCGATGCCTTCAAACCCGAATGTAGGATAGCCAACTGCTATCGCATCTGCTATGGTTCTGGGATTCAGATGCACTATTTTTCTTCCGGAATTAAAGGCGTTGACAAGGGGACTGCACTTCTCAGATTGGATTGCGACAAGCTTAGGGAATTTTTTAATAAGCGAAAATCTCCTGAATTCTATAAGTCCTTTGTACATTGCAGCAAGAAGTGTTGCATTTCCAACAGGCAGGAACACATAATCTGGGACAGAATATCTAAACTGCTCTATTATTTCGTATATTAGGCTCTTCTGTCCTTCTTTTCTGTAATGGTAATCCCCGCATACAAACGCTCCGCTTTTCCTTGCAAAACCCTCAGCAGAATCTAGCGCCTTGTTGAAATCTCCATCAACCTTTATTACCTCAGCTCCGTGCTGTTTTATCATCCCTATCTTCTTTTTGTCTGCATTGTTGCTTATGAATACAGTTGCATCTATACCAGCAAGCTTTGAATAGTATGCTATAGATATGCCCATGTTTCCCGTGGATGCGCAGCATGCCTTGTCAAATCCCAGCTCAATTGCCTTGTTTATCTCAATCACAGAACCCCTATCTTTGAATGAATGCGTAGGATTCCCCGTTTCAAGCTTAAATGCCAAATTAAGCCCTTTTATTCTTCTATGAACAATAGGCGTATGGCCTTCCTTGCCACCTACGTGAATGCTTCTTATAGGAAATAGATCAAGGTACTTCTTTGTACTTATATGCTGCTTTTTGAAATTTTTAGGCAGAATTATGTTGCCATAGTCCATCTTTACTTCCAATATCGAATTACATATCTTGCACCTGAAAGAACCAGGCATGGCCTCTTTCCCGCATGAACTGCACTTCAGTACAAAATTTGAAGGCTTCATAATAAGCAAATGCGAAATATATTTTAAATTGTTTGCATTTGATGGTCAATGTCGATACTTAACAACAACGCAATGATTTCTGCTGTCTTAAATCAAGAACGCTTGGCAGCTGCCAACTTCTGTTTGAGGAAGTATACTATAAAAGCAAACACAACCAAAATTAATATTACTATAATAACAGTCGAGAGTGGCATAGGTTTTGATGCGGATGAAAGCACCGCTATCAGACCCGCAGATGCTGAAGGCACCTCAACAGTGCATGTGGAAGGATTTACAGTATAATTAGCCAGCTTCTGCCATGTACCGTCCACGAACATGTAAGGAG
>JAJZOS010000027.1 GCA_021851985.1 Microcaldota archaeon
TTTTCCAGGGCCTCTGGCGTCATTGTAAAGTACTCTGAATCCTGTGAATGTCTGTACACTACCATCCCTCATTTTGACAGGTATGGTTACTATTATGGTCCTTTTAGGCTCTCTTAGTATTGCGTGTGCTTTCTTGTCAAGATTCATTATTTCTGCTGCCAAATCAAGCTCATTCTGCGATATCTTAAATGGATTCATATCCTCTATCATTTCAAAACACCAGTTTTTTCTAATACTATAACTTCACATATGTTATTTAACACTTTATTAATTTCACTTCTATTATGCAATGCAATTATCTGTTTTGTTTTTTCTTCAACCATCTCATTTTTGCCTATTGCGTGGCTGATTTCCTTTATCTGTGCTGAATACTTGCCATTCAAATACTTACTGATAGCAACCTGGTTAATTCCAAGTATATCTGCGATTTCCTTCTCTTTCAGATTATATCTGGATCTCATTTCTTCAGCCATTCTTATCCGGACTGCAGGCAGAATAATCTTGGTTATTTTGTTGCATATCATGTCTTCCAAATATACCATCCAGTTATCTTAATTTCTAGCTGCCTTTCCCCTTGTTGTTCCCAGATTCAGCATCGTCTATTATGCCCAGCGAATCCTTCAGCCAGCCGCGTATGCCCGGTCGCCTCTTTGTTTCCTGAATTGCATAGTCGTCGTTTTCTTGCGGCTTCGATTTTTTCTGCTGCTTGGTCTCCGCAATCTTCTCCACCTTTTTTTCAGGCTTCTGTTCAGGCTCCGTTTTCCTTGTGATGTTTGGGATTTTAGGCATTATCCTAGCCACTCCGCCTTTGACGAATGATGATACAATATCCCCTATCAGATCTTCATTAGGGTTTTCAAGCACTAGTATGTTGACTTCATTGTCCCTTGCATTCCTTGCGTCGTCTGCGCTTCTGCACACCGAGGAGGCTATGCCCTCATGTCTGTTGAGTGCCACGCTTGTGGCTATGGGATTGTCCGATGCAACTATTGCATAGTCAAAGCCCCCATTAGAAAATAAGTCGTAAGCCCGGTCCGCAAGCGCCTTTGCATCTACTCTTGATTCCTTTGTTATAACCGTCGCTCCATCTATATTGATATGTTCTATTAATATGTCTTCAAATCCACGGATGTTGGTCGTTACAAGTATTTTTATAATAGCACCCAGTATGCGCATACAATATTGGCACTAGAATATTTATATACTTATAGCGGATACAAAATAGTGCATTAAGGTGTAAATTTGAGAGGAAAGGAGCAACTAGTAAGATGCGATAACTGTGGTAGGACAGTGTCCAGGAGCAAGGCCGTGGTGGATGAAAGAGTAATGCGTTATGGCACGGACATGAACAACAAGGACATAAAATTCATGACAAGGAGGAATGTAACCTATTGCATAAGCTGCGCAAAGCACAAAGGTATATTCGAGAGGAAGAAACAGCAGGCCGCAAGGGCTGCCTCAAGATACGATACATAAGCTATCTATTGGGTGCAATGTTGGGTTCCGAGTCAACGGATCTTTTGATATTCCGGGAAAGAGGTTACAGTGAGCCGGAGTCAAAGCCCCCTGAAGCTGCGCCTAAAGGCAAGCAAAGTCCGGTGGCGGCTCAAAAGAGGGATCTTTCAGAAACATATTGCATAAACCATCCGTGGAGAAAAGCGGATCAAATATGTGAAATATGCAAGCAGCCGTTCTGTTTTGCAGATATAATGATACATAATGGCAAATATTACTGCCTTAGGGACATAGATTACGCTGCAAATACCGAGGCAAACAAAGAAGAAGCGAATAGTCCAAACATATTTTCCAGGCTTTCTATGGTGCTTCTGATACTCAACTCAGTATATCTTGCATACTTCACTTACGATCAGATAAAGTTCATAGCATCCAGCACGTTAAATGAAGGCATTAGTTTCTTTATCAATCTGAATCCAGTATATTATGTGCCCGTAGCAAATGCCGCAATAATAGCCATGGGCATAATCGCTGCAATATCGGTTTCAAGGAAATCAATCATGTTCCTGGGTGTCAGCATAGTTATAGTACTGCTTTCACTTCTTGCTGCGGTATATGAGTATATGGACAGCAGCGTCACTTACATACTTGTTTCAAGCGTAGTGCTGTTTCTTGTAATAGCACTCCTTGCATACAGCAGGATGAGTTCGACAAGCACGTCCGCTGCGGAGCAGGCCGTAGTCCAGAGGATAGAATGGCCTAAGCCAGAGGTATTCTAATTCAGGAGTTTGCCAAAAATTCAAGTTCTCCAGCAAGCATCCTTACTGTATCCATGCTCTTTTCATGGTCTTTACTACTCGCTAAAGTCAAAGATATGTATCCTTTATCATAATATTTTACAGTAATTACATACCCGGAATCATAGTCTTTTATATCCAAGCCCGCGCTGAAAATGCCGTATAAACTGCCGCCTATAAAAATCTCTGAGAGCATGAGGCGTTGCGTGTTATTAACCGCTATTCTAACTATATATGTACAGAGCGACCCTTCTATGCTGCATTCAGTGACCTTTGGTACATTTAATAATATGTTTTTTTCATCCAAACTGAATTTAGGCAAGTCAACTTCGGGCACATATTCCTTTCCTCTAAACAGTGCGCTAGTTATATCAATCATCAACTCCATCGATTCGTAATCCAAATTCGCTATTTTTGTTTCCCTAATGCATTCTTCAAGCAAACGTATACGCTCATCAACGTTTTTTTGCATATTCGCTCTTAGCCTTTTCACTTTGCCACTGTTTTCAGAAAGTTGTGCAGCAGCGCCTCCTCTTCCCTCCCTTAATCTTATGTTCGAGAGCTTTAGTGCAGATGCAGCAATTTCGCTTAAAAATATATCCATGTTTACAACATGGGCCGTTTGCATCCTGCCTGGATTAGGATTGCCATGTCTTCCAAGTCTTTTATGTACAACCATAAGCAAATCCATTCATTATGGCAAAATTACATTAAAAATCTTTTGTGCAATCAATTAATTGCAAGGAATGCGGAGTTGTCGTGAACTCCGATAGAAATGCGAGCCTTACTATCGCAGCCAAATTCCTGTTTGAGCTGAAGAATTCTCCTAACCAAGAAACTTTTCAGATCTCCAATAGGCAAGTTTCTGTAAATGGACTCATTCGTTCCAATGCGGTTGTTGCTGTGCGACATGTTTCTTCAACTTATGGAGAGCCTACGCCATTTACTGGGGCAGTTTACATAGAATCTACGGTTTGTATGCCCAGTAATCCGAGCATATTCCCTACTACGATAACATATGCACTTACAATCCTGCATCGCAATTCTTTTGCGTTGCTATTCATCACTGGCACGCTTTCATAAAATCTGCTAAAAGCCATGGTAATCTCTATTATGTAGTCTGCTATAATGTTCGGTCTAAGCTCCTCGCATGCCTTTTCTACTACTTCATGTGCATCCGCAATAAGCTTCACAAGATCGAAGTCCTTGCCACGAGTGACTTTTTCATATTCGATTGCATCTATGCTTTCATCAGAGTAGTTACATTTTTCCAGTATTCTTTTTGCCCTAGCATAACTGTACATGCAGTACGGTCCACTGTTACCCTCAAAGTTCAAAGCGCTATTCCATGAAAAAATGAACGGTTTTTCAGCTGAAACCTTAAGGAATTCAAATTTTATTGCTGAAATGCCTATAGCATTTGCGATTTCTGGTATCTTGTCCCTATGCTCTATTTTCTTGCTTTTTTCGGTTGCTTCCAATGCCTTTGAACGTGCCTCATCAAGAAGCACATCTGCAGTATATGCCTTGTTGTTTCCAAGCCATCCTCCCGTCCTCCCGCTCAGCGATCCTCCTTCAATTCCGACTTCTCCATAAGCAAGATGCTTTATCTTTTCAGCTTTTTTTTCGTAACCCATCATGTTCAGCACAGATTTAAGTATCAGTTGCGTGTATCTCTGGGCAGAGCCTATAACATTTATGACCATATATGCATTTCCAAAGTCCATTTCAACTCCGTCTTCAGATGTAGAATACAGGCGCTTTCCAACGGACTGCATGCTCATTTCTTTATACTTGAATTTGAAATCAAGTATGCCAAGCTTCCACATATGAAATGCGATGTCCTTTGCTACATATGTGGCAGTCCCATCACTTCTCACAAGGACTTTTTCATGCTCGTTAGGATTCTCAAAGTCCCTTGCAAAATTCCTCATCTTGTCCAGGTTTACTACTATGCATCCTTTATTTTTTCCAGAATCGGACTTTTCAAACACGTTTTTTGATAGCCCCATCTCTATTGACATTTCAAGGAGTTTTGCCATTACTATGTCGCTCTCCCATATCATGACGTCGTGAAATATGCCATAGGATTTCGACGTTTCATATTGTGCTTCCACGCATTTAAATGCAATATCTCTTGCAGCCTTTGATTCTTCGCTGTTTCCTGATTCCATTTTTTTCAGTATGCCGGATATATCCTCATTAACCCCTTCAGAGTTAAGTCTTTTGTTTATTTCAACATACTGTTCGCCAAGCCATTGGTCAAATTTTTTGTCTGGATCCGACCCCATATTCTTCTGGCCCCACAGTATTTCAGCAACCTGCAATCCAAGGTCGTCTATGTAATCTTCGCGCTCTACAAAATAATTGCAAAATTCCAATATATTTGATATGGCATCGCCCAAAAGGGCATTCCTCAGGTGTCCTATATGCCAGGGTTTCGTGGGATTCACAGCTGGCGATTCAACAAGCACTCTTTTTCCATCCCCTTTATTTACGGATCCGTATCTTTTCCCCATAGATATTGCGGACTCTATTACTTCATGCGAATACATTGCCTCATTTATAAACAAGTTTATGTACCCCCCAATTCCCCTCAGTTCCCGCGCCATAGCGTTTTTTCCCATATTTTTTATTATGTCTTCTGATACGTCTGCAGGTTTCTTTTGATAATGCTTTGCTATCCTTATGGGCACTGAGCTGCTAAGGTCGCCAAATTCCTTGTTCGGAGTGGATATGGAATCGGTTATATGCGTGATTTCAAGCCCGACTTCAGGATAAAGTTTCGTTACAGCGGAATAAATTTCGTTGGAAAACCACAGCGTCAGGTCGTTTTTTGGATAATCCATCAACTACCACTGCTTTTTCATGAAATCAATAACCTTGTTCTTGTATTTATCATGTGTGTATATGCGTGCATCATAAAGCGTATTCTTGCCTATCATATGTAGAACAAGCGCATTGCTGTTTACAAGCTTGCTTACGGACTGCCTATCCCTTATATATATGGGTGTTTTGTCATCTACAAGCCCCAGCGGCCTAAGATATATCGGAAATATCCATTGCCATTCGCCTATTTTGGCGTCCTCTGCAAACTTCTGTATTTTTGCGTCGTTGTAAGTCATGCTCTCTATGAATCTGTTTTCGCTGTAAGTGTCTTTTCCCTCACCAGGCATTGGGTTTATGTAGGCAGCATATACTGGCTTTCTTAGAAGGAACATGCGTATTAGCTCGTTTGTGAATTTATTCTTTCCTTCCAGCATATAAGAGTGCATTTTCGAGAATAGCATATGGTCATTGTAACCGAATATTCTGAGCTCGTCCCCGTTTTTTATTAGCTCATCAGGCTTTTCTATCTGTCCTTCGTTTATAAGATATTCGAGTATCCTTTCTACCATAACTTCAAATGCAGTGACTGTCTTGTGGTGGTACACTGACCTGAACATATGATACCTGCCCATAAGGAAGCTCTCCACTGCAGCTTCATCTTTGTCAAATATTATCCTATTATTATCGAACGACACTGTCCTGATGAGCCTTTGCAAACCTATCTTTCCATATCCAACTCCGGTGTAATAGGAATCTCTAAGCAGGTAATCTGATTTGTCAGCGTCAAACGCCGAAGAAACAACCATGCCAAGTTCAGTCGTATTCTTCCCAGATATGATGTCCGTTATTTCAGCAATCCTGTAGCTTGACAGTATCTCATCGAAGAAATTGTTTATCAGTACAGATCCGAATTCAACATGGCTCATCCCATTCAGCTTCCTTACTATCATATGCTCTACTGTATGTGACAATGGGTAATGTCCAATGTCATGCAGCAGCCCTGCCAGCCGCATTTTCTGTATCATGTCGCTGTCTTCTGTAAGGAGTTGATTGTCCTTCTTCACGTTCGATAGGAACTGGTCTACCATAAACATCGTTCCTATGCTATGTTCAAATCTTGTGTGTGTGGCTCCAGGATATACAAAATTAGTGGTGCCAAGCTGATGTATACTTTTCAGCCTTTGGAATAACGGGCTGTCTACCACATCAAGCTCAGTTTCGGTGAGCCCAATGTGGCCATGCACGTTGTCGTATATCTGTTTCTTGATTTTTAGAGACATAAATACAAACCAGGTTTAAATCGCAAGACAGTTCCTGCAGTTCCTAGAATAACATCTGGATCTTTGGCATTCTTCCAATGCATCCTATAAATGCTACAATTTATAAATTTTGCACGAATAAATATAACGTCTAACATTTATAATAGTGCTTCAATGGTCAAAATATTCAAATCTAATAATGGCAAGCTAGTGATTTATCTGCCTTTTGATGTTATCGAAGACCTCAAGCTTAAGGATGGCGAAGAAGTTGATTTCTTCAAGATGAATGAAAGATCGTATCTGTTGGCAAAGAAATCAGACATAACCGGCATGATACTTGGAAAAGAGAATCTGCTTGATGTGCAGAAGCCTGACAAAAAGCAGTATGGCATATCCTCAGAAGAGCTTTCAGTATTAAAGAAGATAAATACAATAAGATACAGTGACAGGACCAGGGAGAATGTGATGAAACTCCTCAGCGAGCATGAATCAAAGATACTACAAAAACTCATATTAAATGGGTCAATACTGCCTTTCAAGAAGAATAGCAAGGAGCTTTACAGCATATCAAAAAATGTATATGAGTTATTAAAACCTGTAAAATTGCAGGAAACGCAAACGGTTTCAATCCAAAAATCGTCTCCAATCCAGCCGTATTTGGAAGATGATAATGTAAAATTGCTCGAAACAAACGGGTTTATTGTGCTGCAGACTGAAGCCGAGGCAAGCAGGCTGTCGCTGTCATTGGAGCAGAGTATAAGGCATGGCCAAATTCTGGGCACACGCGGCTTCAATAAAAAATTCTACATAGTCATGCGCTCTTTCTTTGATAGGTACGGACAACTGATCCTAAAGAAATTAAGGGAAAGGCCGTATCGCATACAGGATCTTTCAAAAGAAATTTCAATAAACGAAGATGGCGCAAGGTCAATATTATATCTCCTTTCGGAGAACGGGGATATAAGCGAGAAAAAGAAGGACGTATTCACGATCGCATAATCACAGTACTGTAGCGTGATTGAATAACAGCACCACTACCAGAAATATTACAATTACTATAAGAACTATCTTTACATTCAGGCTCGGCCCTTTTTCAGGAGCATCGTAAAAACTTAGCACTCCTGCCTGCTGTTGCGGTTGTTGCAATGGCATAATAACAGATACATATGAAATGAAAACAATAAAAATACTAGCTATCTTGCCTGTTCGTGCCCTTCAAATCTAAAATTGCGGATTATATGCATATATTTTTAAATTGTGGACCGCTATTTATAATCATGGATTCTAAGTATGACGATATTGTTGAAAAAAAACCAAAGAAGACAAGAGGCGTAAACATACAAGAGCCAATGTTTTTCTGGATACTTTTGTTGGTTATTGCCGTGGTTTTAAAGATAATCCTGTCAAATACGCAGACCATTCCTCCCGGTACGCAGCTGTATTCTGCAGCTTCGTCATTCTCCAATTTCTTGCTAAATATTCCTGGGCTCGCCATCCTTCCTCTTATAATAGGCGGCGTGATAGGCGCAGAGGTCGGATTAAGGTCGTCAAGCATGAAAAAGGCAATGAGGAGCGGTATCTTAAACGGAATATACGCGTCCGTAATATACATAATCACAATACTCGTTATATACATAATAATAGACTACGCCGTCCCGCAGTTTTCTTCAACTTATTACGTGCTTCTTGATAGGATAATAATTCCTGTAGCTGTGCTGTTGATAGTTACTGAGATATTTTCAATACTATCCTACTCCAGGAGAGTAGAATCTACGGAATAAAGCCACACATATGCTGTTGCTATCTTGTTGTCACTATTTTTATCACGTCTCCGTCTTCAAGCTTGTACTCCTTCTGAAGCCTCATCTTCGTGCGCGCATCAACAGCATATTTCATTCCCTTGGCTATTTCGGTGTGTATTCTGGACGCCAAGTCATACGCTGTAGATCCAGACTTCATCAATATTGCATCCGGGAGCACATTCCCCGAATGATCCGAGTAAGACGCCTCGTCTTCTACAGGATATACTACTATATTGTTAAGCAATTTGAATACTGCATTATTGATGAGTTCCTGTATGCCTGTAGTGCCGTTTGACTTCAAGTACCTTCTTATATATTCAAGCGCAGTTTCCTGCTCTCTGTTTATTGTACCTACGACCCTAAAATCAGCGTCACCGCGTGTGTAATTGATGATATTTGCTTTTTCAGCCTTCATGAGTGCAAGCTCTATGGCACCTGAACATGGGACAATTTCAATTCCTGGCATTTTTGAGCGCAATGATTTTAATGATTCTGGTGCGGCTATGTCCATCTTGTTTGCGGCCACTATGGTGGGTTTTGTAACATTAAGCAGAGAAGATGCAAATAGTTTTGCGTTATCATAACTCCAGTTGATGTTTGAAAGGGAAAGAAAATTTGCTTCTGCAGCTGTTTTTATTTGGTTGATGTCAGCTTTGAGTCCGGATAACAGTTCAATCATGGCGCGGTCACCGTCTTGCCTCTTGGAAAGCTTTTGCATATGCCCTGTTATTATATGCGCAAGCCATTCAGACATCTCATTGCGCACCATTTCAATCTCTTCAAACGGGTTGCTTGTCTGGCATGCATTGCCATTTACGTCCGTCTTTCCACTCATATCCACTACCTGTATAAGCGCATCTGCGCTTATCAGATCATCCAAGAACTGATTTCCCATCCCCTTTCCCAAGTGCGCTCCTGGAACGAGGCCTGCCACGTCAATGACATTTACTGGCAAGTATCTGATGCCATTCCTGCAAAAAGAGTTTTTTGGGTTGCATTTTACA
>JAJZOS010000001.1 GCA_021851985.1 Microcaldota archaeon
CCTGGGGAGCGCCATAACTGCCATTACTATGCATATAGGCTATATAGTATAATTGTGGGGCAATAGCTGCAAGAAATATTATGGCTGCGAACGGCAGCCTGTGCATCTGTTTGCGCTTCATAATCCTGGATATAGAACTTCGCTCTTCGTATATTATGAGTAATGCGAATATTGGAACCAAAAGCACTGCCTCAATGCGTATATATACGGCAATTGATAGCGCAGAAAGGAAGAATGCTTTTGTATATGGATTTTTCTTATTTTTGTATATCACAAAGGCAAAAAAAGCCAGAGTGGTGAACATCATGAATCCCATATTTGTAACTGCTTGGGTTCTTGACCATATGAATAGCTCTGGTAGCATGGCGAAAATCACTGCAGATGCCACTCCGGCCCGCCTGCCAAACATTACAGAACCCGTAAGAAAGACCAAAAGTATTGATAATGCTCCAACTGCAAGCTCAAAGTAATACGCAGTGGTTGTGTTTGCGCCAAATGCAGCAAATGCGATCGCAATGTAGAAGGAGTATTCTGCCGGATCATGATAAAGTTGGCCCAACAGGCACGGACTTGCATATGCATAACCATACTGACACCACAACGCATTGCCATTATGCAGTATGTTAAGCGCAATGCCCTGGTATATACTTTCATCAAAATAAAGTTGACTGACAGGGTGCACAAAAAGTAGAGAAAATGCTACAAAAAACGCCATTATAGCGATTGTACAGAAAAGGGAGTATGAATCCACATTTCCTGAAAGGGCTTTTGCTAAGTGCTTCCTAGAATAATAGACAGATAATAAAAGACTGGCGAGGAGCAGAGAGTAGAGAATGGTAAAAATATAGCCTATGATTAGCATGTTTCGTATTATACCGCTTAAATATTTAAGGATAATGCCAATCGTCGTCAGACTCAGAAAGATATATGAATTTGCAATATGAGGTAATAACGGCAGATGCTATGGTCCATCTTGATAGGGTTTTTACTGCGGAAGGATCCCCAAATATAGCATTCATAAAATACTGGGGGAAAAGAAACGATAAGTTAGTTCTGCCTTATAATTCCTCGATAAGCATGACATTTGCGCATGAGGCGATGCGCACGGTAACAAGCATCTTGTTCACTAAAAAGCTAAAAAATGATGTTTTCTATCTTGATGGACAGAAACAGAATCTTGAAAACAAGGATACAGCAGAAAGGTTTGCAGTACTGGATATACTAAGATCTGCTGCAAAAACCGAGGCGAAGGCGCTGGTAGTATCTAAAAATTACTTTCCTACAGCCAGCGGACTTGCATCAAGCGCGTCTGGAATTGCAACGTTGGTGTTTGCAGCAAATGCTGCACTGGAAATTGGGCTTAATGAGAAGGAAATGTCAATAATTGCGCGGCAGGGAAGCGGCAGCGCATGCAGAAGCTTGTTTGGGGGAATCGTGGTATGGAAGGCGGGAAAACGCACTGATGGAAAGGATTCATTTGCAGTACAGGTTTTTGAAAGAGATTACTGGCCGGAGATTATCGATAATATTGTAGTTGTGTCGCAGGACAAGAAAAAAACCCCGTCAAGATTAGGGATGAGGCAGACAGTAAACACAAATCCGCTGTTCGGAGTGAGAACATTGTCAGCCGAAAGAAGGCTGAAACTTTTTAAGGAATCATATAGAAGGAGGGACATATCGGGTATTGCTGCACATATGATGGCGGATAGCAATGAGATGCATGCATTGATGCTTAGCACTGTGCCTTCGATAAGATATCTTAATCCAATATCGTATTCGCTTATGGATGCTGTAGAAGAGTTAAATGAAAATGAAGGCAAGATAATTGCAGGCTATACGTTCGATGCAGGACCCAACGCCAACATAGTTACAGTAAACAAATACCAAAAAAAAGTGATGGATATGCTTAAGCAATTCAAAGAGAAAGGATCCGTGATTTACATAAAAACTTCGCGTGTTGGAGATGGGCCGAAATTGCTTGGCGCTGAATACTCCATGATAAACGAGGATATGCTCAGACCGCGGTAATATTATGCAGTATGACTCAATTGCAAGCGCGCCTGGAAAAATACTTTGGCTTGGAGGATATTCTGTGCTTGAACGGCCCAATATAGGATTAGTTACAACAGTCGACGCGCATGTTGCAACCAGTATCAGATTAAGGAAGGATGCTTCAGTAAGCTTTCATGCGCCGCAGTTGAATGCGTATGCAGAAGGAAGAATGGAACGGGACGGGATTATAAGAGCAACGGTGGACTCGAAACTCGGCCTTTTGAAAATAGCGGCAGAGGTAACGGCAAGATACGCAGCGGTACTTGGAATTAAGCCGATGGGGATGGATGTTTACACCCACAACGATCCGCAATTTTCATATGAATATTCAGGGGGCAGGATTGCGAAGAGCGGGCTTGGGAGCAGCGCTGCAGTCACTGTAGCCACGATATATTCGATTATGAATGCTTATGGATTGGATCCTTATGAACATGATTCATTACACAAACTTGCACATATAGCGCATAGCATAGCTACAGGAAAAGTGGGTAGCGGATTTGATATAGCGGCGGCAGTATACGGAAGCATCATCTATACAAGATACTCGCCAAAGATATTAGATGCCATATCATCCGGATATGAAAATGGTGATCTTCAGGGCATAATAAAAAAGAAGTGGGATTATAGGATAGAAAAATTTGTGTTGCCTGCATTATTTAAGATGCTGTTTGCCAACTTTGTGGGCACTGGCATGGTTACAACAAGGGCAATAGGCGGCGTATCAAAATTCAAGGAAGAGAATCCTTTGGAATACAAGAAATTGGTCAGGATGATGAATGATGAGAATATTAAAGCTGTAAACGAGCTTAGATCAATAAACAATGGAAATGATGAAGAAAGGGATCTTGAGGGGCTTAGATTGGCATTTGACAGAGGAAGAGAACTTGCAAAGGAGCTCGGAGTATTGAGCGGGATTGGAATAGAAGACGACGATCTTTCGGACCTTATAAAGGAGAGCGAGGACAGAGGCGCATTAGTGGCAAAACTTCCAGGAGCAGGAGGCAGAGACGCTATTGCTGCATTAGCAACGGGAAATGCGGAGCTTAGGAAGCTTAGAAAATTCTGGTCTGCAAAAAAAACAATGCATATACTCAATGTTAAAATTTCTAATAAAGGAGTTTTGTGATTCCACTTACATAAAAATGAAGCACCGTAAAAAGTATCTTTAAAATTTTATCTTCTCAAATACTTTTTTGCCCCAGAGTAATCTATTTTTACTTGGAATGGCCTGAAGCCTTTTTTCTTAAGCCTAGACATAGCAGTTTTGATTCCGCTTTTTTTAAGTATAGCTATGGCTATTCCTCCGCCTCCGCCGCCGCTTAGTTTTGCGCCTAATGCTCCAGAGTCTTTGCATATTGAAACTGCACTATCAAGCCCTTTGCTAGACACGCCAAGATCCCTTAACAGATTATGGTCCAGATACATAAGCCTTCCGAGTTCGCCGATATTTCCTTCCTTTATGGCCTTTACTCCATTAAGCGAGCACTCATTTATTGACTTAAGTATCTTTGACGTAGTTTTCATATCGTTTTTGTATAGTTGTGCAACATGGCCTACAGTTTGAGCCGTGCTCTTTTTGGGGCCAGTATCTATCACCAGCAGATTTATTCTTGTTTTGGATTTGATGTTCTTTGCGCCAACCTTCGAACCGAACATGGTATATCCGCCATAATACGAAGTGCTCACATCTATTCTTCCTGCATTATCATTTCTGTGTATTATCCTCTCTCCGTCCCTTGCCACATCTATTATATTATCATCTCCAATCCATTTCCTGCCGCTCACAAGCGACAGTGTAAAGGCAGTGGATAGCGCGGCGCTGCTTGCCATGCCTTTCTGCATTGGAATATCTGAATAAAGAGTGACTGATTGCCTGGTAACTTCTATGCCAAATTCGCATGCAAGCCGTGCGGCAATGGTAGCAAACGGGAGCAGGTCCCTGTCTATCTCTGAATCATTTATGTATGAAGCTATGTCTTTTCTTGATTTGTATTGCTTATATATTTCTGAAAGCTCCCCGTAAGACAGTTTACCGTGCATATTCACCGTAGGAAACCCTATATGCAGTGCATCGTCCCTTGCTTTGAATTTTGCGGCTTTTGCATGCCTGTCTATACCGATTGCAACTGAAAGATAACCATATACAACGGCGTGCTCACCAAGAAGCTTAAGCACCCCCGGTGCCTTAATAACCGTAATAATACCACACAATTAATATTTATATAGCTCAATTATTAATTTTATCTTTATATGCGTATGGTTTTATGCAGACATCCAAAAAAGACCTGTTGAAAAAACACGTAAAGGATATACGCCTCTCTAAAAGAATGACTGTGAGGCAGCTTATAGATTCGCAGCGAAGCGTAGGCGGATTCTCGGCGCAGAGCATGGTTGATGGAATAGATATAGTGTCAAAAATGCTGAATGACAAAAAATCGTTCAACTTTCTTTCCTTCCCTGCAGACATAATATCCACAGGCCTCCGCGGTATGATAGCAGACTCGGTCAAATATTTTGATGCGATAGTCACCACAGGAGGTACATTAGACCATGACCTGGCAAAGTCGTCAGGCGGAAAGTATAGCATAGGAAAATTTGACGTGGATGATGCAAAACTCAAAGATATGAACATATACAGACTTGGGAACGTATTCATAGGCAGCGAGCAGTATGGACTAGCCGTAGAAAAATATTTCAATGAGATAATGGAAGATATCTATAATTCCCCTGATTATAAAAAAGAGTACAGCGCCAGCGAATTGGCATGGGAGTTTGGGAAGAGGATAAAGGATGATAGATCAATATTAAGGCAGGCTTACCTGAACAACATACCCATATACAATCCGGGAATACTTGATGGTGCATTCGGAACGCAGCTTACCCTATTCTCGCAGGACCATGAATTTAAGCTCAACTTGATAAAGGACGAACTGGCATTAAGCAATGTATCTTTTGACAACAAGACTACAGGAGCGCTTATGCTCGGAGGCGGGATAAGTAAGCACCACGTGATATGGTGGAATCAATTCAAAGGGGGGCTGGACTATGCAGTATACATAACCACAGCATCGCAATATGACGGAAGCCTCTCCGGTGCAAGACTTACTGAAGCAGTATCATGGGGCAAGGTAAAGCCTAACGCAAAATATGTCACGATAGATGGCGACATTACCATAATACTTCCTATAATGTTTTCATATCTTGAGTTGCTGTAAAATGCAAAACAAAAAGAATGTAATTTTCATAATGTTAGACACTCTGAGAGCCGACATACTCAAACTTTATGGCGGAAGCTTGAAGCTGAATAATATAGATAGAATAGCGCAATACGGCAGGGTATATGATATGGCACTAGCGCCCGGAACATACACACTGCCTTCGCATCTGTCCCTATTCTTAGGAAAGAGGCCATTGAGGATAAAAAGCCTTAAGGCATCTGGATTTAAATCAAGCGACATAATGACGGATCCATTCGCCAGGAAATCGAAATATATACAAGGAGAGATTACACTTGCCGGCATGATGTGCGCATTTGGATATAATTCTGCGCTGTTCTCCAACAATCCGTTCTTATCGGATTATACCGGCCTAACGGACGGATTCTCTTATTCAAGCAATCTGTTCATAGACAAAATGCTCGAATCAAACAGAGCCCATGTGAAAGCGATACTTAAGCTTATAGAGAATGACAGGGTAAGAAAGAGCCTCATAGACATTGCATGCATGGCTTCTTTGCCCATGACCAAGGACATGCTTGATTCGACATACATGAAACTGCGAAAGAAACTAAACTTCTACTTTTCTAAAGAATACGGTTATTACAATCTGGACAAAGGCGCTGAAGAAACCAATAGACAAATTTTGGAGTATGCGAAAACGAATAAATCAACACGCAATTTCATATTCGTAAATTATATGGAAGGGCATGAAGGCTATCCTACTGATATGGTGACCAAAAAGTACGTAGAGCAGGACAAATGGTTATACATGATTGGAAAATCAGATTTGGAGGATATAAAGCATGTTATGGAGGCGTATTTTCGCAGAATACGCTATCTTGATTCAGAAATAGGCAAAACCATGGACATACTGAAAAAAAGCGGATTGCTAGATGATAGCACTGTAATAATAACGAGCGACCATGGACAGGGCTTTATGGAACATGGACAAATGTTTCATAACATACACCCGTACAACGAGGTCATACATGTGCCGCTCATTATTGCCGATTTTGAATCCGGAAAGCAGATAAACTGCAAGCAGAGGATAGAAAACCCATTCAGCATTATGAACCTTAACCAGATGATAGCCGGTAAATTTGATCAGAATCACGCTCCGCTCGTATGCGACCACGTTGGCATAACCGAAGTGTGGGACTCGTACCTATTAAACAAAATAAAAGGAAGGTCAAAATCCGCTAAGGACATATTGAAAAAAAAGAAGGAGCTAGACATGCAAGCCACTGCGATAATTGGCAAAAGGTACAAACTAATGCATTTTTACGGACTAAGAAAAGATGAGCTCTATGACATCACGGCAGACCCTTATGAAACGCACGACATAATAGACAGCAAGAGGGATATTGCACACTCACTTCTTGCATACAATAACATTTTGTAGGATTTATACGCCCTTAATTATGTCATATATGGTTATTATGCCAATTGCCTTGCCGTTTTCCACGATAATGACTGCTCCTGAAGATTCCAGAAGGGGTCTGAGAAGCGATACGGACATGTCCTTGGTTATCTGCGGGAGCGGGCCCTTCATTATGGAAAGAATCTGTCTTCTTTTCGCAGCTTCCGGATTCTGCGATAGTATGCCAAGCAAATCCCTCTGGTACACGGTACCTATTACACGCATGTTATTATCCAGCACAGGAAGCTGTGGAAAATCATAATGTTTGAATTTTTCTATCGTATGGGATATTTTTTCATAAGGCTTGGCATAAACTATTCTCTTATGCATTATGCTCTTTGATTTCTTTTCCAGATGATCAGACCCTGGTTTTGCATTGCAGCTCCTAAGTGCTTCCATAACGCGGAATACGGTTGCATAGCTTGGGTTCAATGCGCTTATATCGCGTTCTAGCCGTGCAATAGTACTCTGACTTAGACCACACACGGTGGCAAGCTCCTGCTGGCTCAATCCACACGCACTTCTTAAGCTGCGTATGTCCGAGGATATTTCTTCGGGGCTTGGAATCTCATTAGCCATAATCTCATATTATTAACAATAATTTTATGCGTATTAATAATAGCTATATATTTATAAACATGCAGTGAGAATGTTTTGTAATACAATGTGGATTACTATGAGAAATATATCGGTAAATGCACTTGGATCACTGCCTGTTTCTGATCAGCAGATAGAATACGTAGAACGAAAGGGAATAGGCCACCCGGACAGCCTTATAGACGGAATAGTAGATGCAACAAGCCACGCATTATGCAGGGAATATATCAAAAAATGCGATAACAGCATACTGCACCATAACGTTGATAAGGGACTGATAATAGGAGGGGCATCGAAAGCAACATTTGGAACTGGTAAAATAACAAAGAAGATAGAGGTAATAATTACTGGAAGAGCCACAGACAGATACAATAAAACCAGAATTGATGTCAATGACATAGCTAAAGAGGTTGCTATAGACTATTTGAAGAAAAACACCAGGTTCCTTGATGTCAAAAACGAGGTCACATTTGTATCTAAGATAGCTAAGGGAAGCTCTGACCTTACCGATATTTTCGTAAGGAAGGGCGGGGCCAAGGCTCCGCTTGCAAATGACACTTCATTCGGTCTGGGATTTGCACCTTTCACTGACACCGAGAAACTTGTACTTGAAACTGAAAGATACCTTAATAGCAAAAGATACAAGAGCGCAATGCCTTCAGTTGGCGAAGACATAAAGGTAATGGGATTGAGGGACGGCAAGGATATAACGCTTACAATAGCTATTGCATTCGTAGCAAAACTTGTGAAAAACATGGACAAATACATAAGCTACAAGGAGCGCGTGCGCCACGATGTGATCAAGTTTGCAGAAAAACTTTCAGGAAAGGAAGTGAAAGTACACATAAATGCGGCAGATCCGGAAGACAGCGATGCCGTATATCTCACAAAGTCGGGACTGAGCTGCGAAGCCGGGGATGATGGATCAGTGGGCAGGGGCAACCGGGTAAATGGGCTTATTACCCCATTCAGGCCTATGAGCCTCGAAGCGGCAGCAGGAAAGAATCCTGTAAACCATATAGGCAAGATATATAACATACTAGCTACTGAAATAGCAAATGATATAGTAAGGGAATATCAAGGCATAAAAGTCTGCAATGTGGCAATACTTTCACAGATAGGCAAAAGAATAGACAATCCACTCAACCTGAACATAGAACTGTCGACCGAAAGAGGCGTGAATTTTGACAGTCTTAGGTCAAAGGCAGCATATGTAGCTGACAGAAGGCTTGAGGACATATCTGACTTCACTGTTGACATATCCCTGGGAAAATACAAAACTTTTTGATTTGATTGATGGTGTATTATTTGTCAGATAATAAACAGCTCATATTTGTCATAGGGGACTATGGCAAGGGAGACCTAGCTTTTGCAGAAGTAACGCAGATGATATTGGGCTTTTCGAAGGATCCGCATATAATTACCATCCCAGTACAGCAATTCAATACTGACGAGGCGGGATTCTGTGCGCTGCAAATTGCTATAAATCATGAGAAGCAGGTTGCGGGAAATAGTGACAATGCGCCTAAGATTTATATATTTATGAATGTTGCACCAAGAAAGGACAGCTCTGATGCAAGAAACGATAATGCAGGAGAACCGCTCATGTATGCAAAACTTAAAAGCGGCCTGGAGATAATAGGCGTATTTTCAGGTTTTTCATTTTCTTATATTAAGCCGATGATTGAAAAATTTGGTGTGATTAACACAAAAACATCGGGATCGCAATTCAGATCAAGGGATTATTTCCCTGAAGAGTTAGGAAGGATAATGAATGGCGACTACAGCAATGTTACCGGAGAATATGCCATCTCCAATATACCAGATCCCGGAACTTACAAAATTTTATATGTGGATGGATATGGAAACATTAAGCTCTCTGTAACAGAATCCGAGATGGAGAAGATGTTTGCGCTGCGCGGCACAAGGAATGGCAACAACAATGAAAGCTTAAAAATATCTGTATCGATCAGTGGAACAACTAAAAACGTGACATATTCTCAGAATGGAATGTTCAGTGTTCCTGAATCTGGCAGCATAATTTGCATGTCACCCGGATCGTCAGGAGTAGAGGGTAACAGATTCATTGAAATTAGTATACGCTGTGGGAATGCAGCAAAGGAATTTGGCTTTCCCAAGGCAGGCGAGGAAGTTTCAGTCAAGAAGAGCACTGTAGATTATATTAAGCGCATACGCTGATTGCAGCCAAACTACTGTTACCGCCTACTTAAGATCATTTCACGCAGATGAATTATGCGCCTCCTTAATGCAATAATCAATATGCCAGCAGCAATTGCAATGGCGCCTATGTATATAAGCGATGTGCTGCCATCACAAGCGCAAATTTGGCCCGAATTTACAGGAATCGCAGGACAATTGCATATGGAGGTATAGGATTGTATGATACTTACTGAGACTGAAAGGATTCCGGCAAACATCCAGCCGGCTCCTGCAAAAATTATTCCCTTCTCAACCTTCTCCATATTCACACGCCTGAAGAATTCAATAATGCGTGATTACCCGGAGATTGACATTTCTATCTTCATTGTATCGGGCACAGGTATCCTCATTACTTGCCTGAGCGCCTGGTCGCTTCCGTCTATTTCGACAAGCCACTTATGTATCCTCATTTCCCAATGTTCATAGGTATGGGATCCGTCTCCGCAAGGAGTCTTCCTTGTAGTTATCTTAAGACGCCTTGTAGGAAATGGTATGGGTCCGCGGGACTTTATATTCAGGGTCTTTGCAATTTCTATTATCTGCTTGGATATGCTCGTTGCATCATTCACATTTCTGCTTATTATCTTTATCTTGGCTACAGGCAAAGAATCACGCGTATCATTGTTTCTTTACGACGTCCAGTACTACTCCTGCCGCAACTGTTTGACCCATGTCTCTTATTGCAAATCTGCCAAGCTGTGGAAAATCACTGTACTTCTCTATTACTACGGCCTTTGTAGGCTTTACCTTTACGATTGCTACATCCCCATTCTTTATGAATTCGGGATTTTTCTGCATTGTTTGGCCGGTCTTAGGATCCTTCTTTTCTACTAATTCAGATATGGTAGCCGCAAGCTGTGCAGTATGTATGTGGAATACTGGCGTATATCCGGCAGCTATTGCTGTCGGATGGTTGATAACCACGATCTGAGCAGTGAATTCCGACACTACTGTCGGTGGATTTGACACTGGACCTACAACGTCGCCTTTCTTTACATCTTTTTTGTCCACTCCTTTTATGTTGAACCCGACATTGTCACCAGGCTCTGCCTTCTGAAGCTGCTGGTGGTGCATCTCTATGGATTTTACTTCGGCTTTTGCTCCTGAAGGCATTATTATTATTTGATCGCCAGGTTTCATCACTCCGGTTTCAACTCTCCCTACAGGAACAGTTCCGAATCCTGCAATGCTGTATGCGTCCTGTACAGGCAGCCTGAGAGGCTTGTCTGTAGGTTTTTTCGGAAGCTGGAGGGTGTCGAGGGATTCGAGCAGTGTAGGACCGCTATACCATGAAAGCTTATCCGACTTAGTTGCAGTATTTACGCCCTCTAACGCGGAATACGGAACAAAAAGTACTTTTGAAACATCATATCCAACGGTCTTGAGAAGTTCAGATACCTTGTTTTTGGCGTCATCGAACTTCGCCCTGTCGTAGCCTGCGGCATCTATCTTGTTTATGCCAACTATAAGCTGGGTTATGCCAAGAACTCTTGCAAGATATGCATGCTCCCTTGTCTGAGACTGCACTCCATCAGGGCATGATACTACAAGAACCGCTGCATCAGCCTGGCTTGCACCTGTGATCATGTTCTTTACGAAATCCCTGTGTCCAGGAGCATCTATTATGGTAAAATAATATTTAGGGGTCTGGAAGTCGCGGTGCATTATGTCTATAGTGATTCCTCTTTCCCTCTCTTCCTTGAGCTGATCCATTACGAATGCAAATTCGAACGTAGGTCTGTTGTACTTTGCTACCTCGTCCTTAAGCTTCTTCATGTCCTGTTCAGATACTGCCTTTGTATCAAAGAGCAGCCTTCCTACCGTAGTAGACTTACCGTGGTCTATGTGTCCTATGAAGATCAAATTCATGTGTGGTTTTTCTGACATTTAATTCACCAAATATAATATCTTTACAATCTCGGCTCGGCCAACGTAGGCAAAGCACTCCAGCAAATAGCATTTGCCGATGATAAACGCTATAACTATTGTGGGAAAGTTATTTAAATCTTTGGGAATGAAGACCCATCCATATTAGCAAAGTAAACTGCCCTTTGCATGATGACTTCCTGAATCCCGTAACTCCTAAAAAGGAGCGATAGGATTTAAAATCTTGGTACAAAAACAGTATTATGCCATTCAAGAAGAGAACAGAAATGAGGCAGTTTTATTACACAGTTGAAAGGTTCGGAGTGTTTAGCGTATTGGGAGAGATGAAAGAAGGGGATATTAAGTCCGAAAATGCTGAAAAAGCGCTTGACTTTATAGTAAATGGCATCAGGCGGAATAAGAAAGCTGTTGTAAAGGTGGAGATTTATAGTGATGATCGTTTCAAGAAACTGGTTGCGCAATGGAAGTCACCTAAATGGGTCATTGCGGAATCGATCATCAAGGGGGACGACCTCAGCAGTATATCATACATAAAAAGAGCAAAATATGGGAGCCTGATTATTGCGCGTGAACTGAAGGATATGTTAAGGAACAAGGATTAGACATCAGCCGAACCTGAAGGAGCATTTGCAAATGCAGATTCATATCTTCATCAATGGGTCTTCTTAAATACGAAAAGCCTGAATCTCTTATCTATTTCCCCGCTATATTTTAAGACAAGTGTTATTGAAAACAAAACGGCTATTACCGCGACAAGAGCGAAATCGAGATAGTCGCTTAACATCAATAACGGCTCTGAGAATGAAACATTCTTTATTACCAAATAGGTTGATCCTGCAATGAGCATGTCGGCTCCTACGGATATGTACGCTATCTTTTCCAATGTCTTTTTTAACCTATACAATTTCCTAACAGTACCGTAATACATTCCGATCGCCTCTTATAACTTAAATGAAAACGTTTTTAAATATTATACAATATTTTGGCGCATCGGAAGTTTTTATTCGGTTCTCTGGATATGTCATTTTATTTTCAGAAAAAAGATATTACAATGTATAAGTATCTGCAAGATTAGGATGATGCGCGTTGAACTTGTCCTTTATTGCAGCCTGCAGCTCCTTCGATTTCGTGGGCTCGCCGTGGACAATGAAAACATTTTTTAGGCCGATTACCTTTCCCATAAATGACAGGATCTGCTGCCTGTCTGCATGAGCAGATAGATGGTACTTCTCTATGCTCATGTTTACATCTACTTTCTTGGTTCCGATCACTATTTTTTTTGCGCCATCAGAAATAGCCCTGCCCAATGTGCCCTCGGCCTGATAACCAACCATTATGAGCTTGTTTTCACTGCGTGAGGCCATGCGTTCCAGATAACTGAGCACCGGACCTCCGGTAAGCATGCCGCTCGTTGTAACTATCACTGACGGTTCATCCCCGGACATCACCTTGTTTCTCTGCTGGCGCGTAGTGACGTTGAAGAAGTTTTCGCTCTTGAACGGATCATCGTCATTCATGAGTATCCTTTTCTGGAGCTCGTCTCTGCAATATATGACATTATGCCGATGGATGCGCATTGCCTTGCCTATCATTCCGTCCATGTATATCTTGATCTTTGGCATCAAGCCGGATTTTATGTAATCATCAAGCACCAGCATTACTTCCTGCGCCCTGCCCACCCCAAAACTTGGTATTATCACATTGCCGCCGCGATTGATTGTTTCCTTTATGCTCAGAACCATTGCGTCGGTGACTTTCTTCTCTGATTGGAACACGTCATTGTTTCCAGCGTACGTGGATTCCGTTATAAGAGTATCGGCAGCAATGTTATCCGTCTGTGCAGGATCAAGGAGTTTCGTGGTGCGCATATTGAAATCTCCAGTGTAGAGCAGGCTGTTCTTGCCATCGCTTAAGCGTATCATTGCGCTTCCAAGAATATGGCCGGCGGGAAACAACTTGACGGTAAGATCCTTTATTCTGAATTCTTCCCCGTACTCAACTAGCTTGTGGTGTTTCTGCATCTTTGACAGCCCGTCCTTGGAGACGCCTTTGGGATTGGAAATCCTTATGTAATCGCTAACAAGTACATTTGTCAATTCGAACGTGGGCTTTGTGGTGTATGTAAAGCCCCTGTATCCGTTGGAGTATATGTGTGGCAGGAAACCGCTGTGGTCGAGATGAGCATGGCTTATTACAATGCCATCGAGCTCAGCGACCTGTTGGTCAGTTATCAGAGGATACTCTACATCCTTTCCAAGCTTTATGCCAGCGTCGAGTATTATCTTTGCTTCTTTGCTTTCCACCATTATGCAGCTGCGCCCAACCTCATTGGCAGCACCATAAAACGTAAGCTTCAATTCAGCACCGATTCATCGCCATAATTATTGCCGGATGTTTCCCTTGTGTCCTTCATTACCGCAATGTCGGCAAGGCTTATTTCCGTGTGTTGCGGCTGCTCCCTGTGCTTCTTTTCCTGCTTAGGCCTTTTCCTTGACTCCCCGGTAAGCGATCTTAGTTCCGAATACAGCAAATCAAGCTTCTTGTCAGATTCGTTTATCTTCACTTCGCAGTCCGATATCTTCTTTTCCAAGTCAGCTATATCCTTGTCTATGAATTCAAGCTTCTTCCTGAGCCTGAAGCTCTTTATTGCCTTCTCAAGCTCTATATCTATCTCATTCTTTTTCCTTATCAGATCCTTCTCCGCATCAAGAGTGAACGCTTCAGTGGCAATCCTGAACTCTATCTGCTCCTTCTTCCTCCTAAGAAACCCTATATTCTTGGTATTTGATTTGCTGATTTCAGAAAGATGTGAAAATGCGGCTTTATCGGCGATTTTATACGCAAGCTTATTCCTTGCGAATTTTATGTCCTTTATTATGTTTGACCTGCCGTTCTTCTCATCCTCTATCTTCTTCTTTATCCCTGCTATTTCACTGCCTGCAGCAGTGATATCTGCTTTATTGGCATCATGCCCCTGGCTTGGCAGATGCTTATGCGCAGCATCACCTTGGATCTCTGCATTTTTATTTTGGATTTGAGGGGACAGGGCATTTGCCTCACCATGCGTAGTTGAATCCTTATTATCGCTCAGTAAATCGCCTTACTTGACAAGACTCGTTTGTAAACATCAATTAACTTTTCAGCCACCTTTTCCTTGGAATATTCGGCAGCCACACTTATAGCATTCTGTTTATAACGTCCAGTATTATTTAAAACCTTTTCTATTTTTCTTGCACAGTCGGTATAATCCCCGGGCCTGAATTTTTCGCCGTTAGACCCGTTGCTTATCAAGTTTTTTATGGCAAGATAATCTGCACCTACAACTGGCTTTCCTGACGCCATGGCCTCAAGCAGGACGATGCCCTGAGTTTCAAATGTGGATGGCAAGCAAAATACATCTGCTGCAGCATAAACCTTAGGGAGCATCTTCTGATCCACAAAGCCCAAGAATCGCGTATTTCCAATTATACCCAACTTGGTTGCAAGGATTTTATAATGATGTTCAGCAGGACCTGTACCACCTATAACAAGCCTTATGCCACTGTCCTTTTTCATCAATATCCTTGCAGCACGCAACAACACCTCTATGTTCTTCTCCCTGCTGAGCCTTCCCTGATACAGGATAATCTTTTCAGAGCTGCCAAACCCTATCGCTTCCCTGAAGCCCATACCGCTTACCTTAGGATTGAATACCTTTGTATCTATGCAATTTGGTATTGTGCTGATGTTCTTTATTCCAAGCTTCATTAGCATATTGCATACGGATGGGCTGGGAACTATGACCGCGTCGCTGTTCTTATAGAAAAACTCTATGTAGCGCTTCATTGATGACTTGGCTAATTTTCTGATATGCTTGTTCTTTGGATAGTAGGTATTTACTATGCGCTCGTTAGTTACCAATGTATGAAATGAGCTCACAAACGGCTTCCTGAGCATCCGTGCAGACAAAAAACCGGCAAATCCCATGACCATCGGAGTCTGTGCATGTATTATATCTATCCCAAGCTCATTTATCTTCAATACGGAATTGAATGGAAATAAAGCTATGTTGTACTGCGGATACGGCTTGAACTTTAGCCCTGAATAGAGAAAGGTATTTTTGTCTGCTGTTTTAGCGTGTTTCTGCACAGAGCTTGCAAAAATGTATACAGTATGCCCCCTACGGCTGAGTTCGTCCCTGAAAGTGAGTATGGAGGAAACAACACCATCGACACCTGGAAGGTATGCGTCAGTATAAAAAGCGATTTTCATGCGCTCCATGAATTACACTACAGTTTCACTGCCTCTCCGCCAGCCTGCTTTATTTTTTCCACTGCTTTCTTTGAAAAGGCGGTTGCTTTTATCCTGATTGGTGAATTTAATGATCCGTTGCTAAGTATCTTGTATCCCGAAAATTCCACTTCCTGCTTCCCGCTTGCAATCCTTGATACAGAATCCAATCCAAGAACATCCAGCTTCTTGCTATTCCACGGCGAAAATCCTTTTTTTCTGATCCGTTCAGGCTCATACTTTACAAGTCGCGTAAACTTGTGTTTTTTGCCTGCTCTGCCGACTCCACCTCTGCTGCCAGAGCCTCTTCTGTTTTTTATATTTCCGGCTCCCCAGCTCCTGGATCCCAGGAACTTTCTGCTCTTACTTCGGTTCCTAATTACCATACAATCATACCATTCTTGACAGAAGCTCGTTTATCTTTTCACCGCGGTATCCGAGCGCACCGCCATCTGAAAACCCCTGTTTAGTCCCTTCGTATCCGTGTTTCGGCGGCTTTAAGCGAATAGGGACCTCCAATACATCCCTCGCTTTCTTTTTGCCGGAAAGAACCATATTGACATCGTCACCACTCGATTTCGACCCTTTTCTGCTAAGAACCTTCTCAAGGGCGTCGCGATTTATCTCTCCGTAGGTTATGAAATCATTGCACTTTTTAATCATTCCGATATTAGACTTTGTACCGAATATCAACGAGAGGCTATTGACGCGATTAAGATTCAATCTGTCAAGCGTCTCATTTATAGACCGCCTTACACCTATCCGTCCGCGCACCCTTATAATTGCAATGAGCTTATCTTCAAGATTAACCTTCATAAAATATCCTTTTGAATTTATTATTAACTGATATAATTTTAATACCTATGCTGCATTTCCTTTGCTGATCTTTTAATGTATTATATTTAATAGATAGGGGTTTTAAAGCTTAATCAGAAGTAATTATATTCAAATAAAAGAGGATTTCATGAACAAATTGCTCATATGCTTTCTAGTGATGTGCCTTGCGTCTGCGGACATTTTTGCTTCAATGAACGTATCCTACCTGAATACCACAGTGATACTGAACAGCAGCACTTCAGGAAGAGTCGTAGAGACAGTGCTGGTAAACATAACAAATAACTCGATATCGCAATATGAACAGTACAGGCAGTCCCTGAACCTTACCTTAGGTGATTGGGGCAAGGTGCTTAGAACAAACTTGCTGATACAGCACATATTCAACCCAAATTCCAATGTATCCGAATTCGAATTCATTCCGGGTCCAATCATAAACAGATTCTACAACGGAAACGGACAGGCACTCCTTACAATGAGTTACATAGCGCACAATATCACAACAGTGGAGAATACAGGGCCAAGAACATTCCAGTATCAGTTTGTGGCCGAAGCCCTTAATTTTCAGCATACACAGAACGGCGAATCGCTGCCTGAAAATGCAAGGCTTAATATAATAATACCAAAAGGCACGCAAGCAAATTCAGTGTATCCCGCACCGGATTACCCATATCCTCGCTATATAGGGAATTACAAAAATGTGACATCGTTCACGTGGGATGAGGGAGAACCACTGCAGACTTTTTCATTCTCTTACATATACACCGAATCGCTTCAGGACGAAGTAACAAACTATTTTTCAAATGCTTACACGAATTATACGCACCAGATATACCTGTTTTTAATAGTCCTTTTTAGCATACTCGCTGTTTACATATACGTTAAAGTGTTTGTATAGTGGTACAGGATGCACAAATATGAATTGCTTATACTGAAATCCGTTCGTGGAGCCGGAAAGCAGGAATTATCCCGTCTCATGGAATCCGTAGGACTTGGCAAGGACGAAACGCTCTGGGCTCTGGAAAACCTGAAAAAACAGGGATTCGTAGAAATAGAATATGTGGACAGCAAGTATTTTGCATTGAGTGATGAAGGCAGAAGATATGCCGAAAACGGCCTGCCTGAAGAGAGACTTGCCAAAAAACTCGGAGAACATAAAATTATGGTCTCAGAATTAAAATCGGATGATGAAAGAATAGGAATGCAATGGCTAAAGGCACGTGGACTGATTGAGATAAAAAATGGTGCAATTAAACTTGTTGATGCAGGAGACGATGCTGGGTCAAAATTGATTAAAGAAGGGGCATTACTAAAGGAAATCCTTTCGGGAAATTATACTGGCAATGAAGACTCCCTAAGCGACTTTATAAAAAGAAAATTAGTGGCTGTAAGGAACATCCATTACATAAAAAGCGTTGCAATAACGGAAGCTGGGGAAAATGCGCTTGGCGGCAAGCATGCAGAAATGACCGATGCCATTGACAGAAACATTATTTCCTCAGAAAGCTGGAAGAACAAGGAATTCAAAACCTATGACGTGAACGTGCCCATTGAAAAGTCGGTGCCTGCGATGAGGCATCCGCTGAAGAGAATTATAGAGCATATAAAGGATGCATACACCAGTATGGGATTCCAGGAAATTTCCGGTCCGGCCGTAGAATCCTCATTTTGGAATTTTGATTCCTTATTCGTGCCGCAGGACCACCCTGCGAGAGATATGCAGGACACATTTTATATATCCAATCCAGAGAAAATTGCGGTCAAAGAAATTGAATACATGAATAGGATAAAAAAAGCGCACAGGAATGCATGGCATACTGCGTGGAAAGAGGACATTGCAAGCCAGATGGTGCTCAGGGCGCATACAACAAGCGTGTCAGCGAGATACGTATATGACATTATGAATGCGATAAGCAAGGGTGCGTACTACGATTTTCCTATAAGGCTGTTTTCAGTGGGGAGGGTTTTCAGAAACGAAGCAATAGACTACAAGCATCTTGCAGACTTGTATCAAATGGACGGACTTATAATAGGCAAAAATCTTACCATGTCAAACCTATTTGATACTCTGAAGAGGATATATGATTCTATGGGAATAAAGATAAATTTCAAGCCATCTTACTTCCCATTCGTAGAACCCGGAGCGGAGTTTTATGCGCAGCTGCCAGGAAGTGACAGCGCAATAGAACTTGGCGGAGCAGGAATGCTAAGGGAAGAAATAACAGGAATGAAGCGCAACAGACTCTCAGCACTTGCATGGGGTGCGGGAATAGAAAGGATATTGCTTGTAAAAGACACAAGCATAAAGAGCCTGCCTGAATTATACAATAACAATATGGGATGGCTTAGAAAACGGAGGTTGATCTGATGCCTGTAATAACTTTCAAAAAAAAATACTTGTATTCTCTGCTTGGCAGCGGAATCGATGACAAAAAGCTTAATGAACAGGTCATTAAGATGGGATTCGAGGTAGAATCATTAAATGAGGATGAAGTGTTGCTGGAGATAACTCCGAATAGGCTTGACCTTATTGATGCAGTAGGTTTTGCAAGATCGATGAAGAATTTCATGCACAAATCCAAAAAATTCAGCTACAGCATAGACAATCCGGAGACTGCAGTGGAAATAACGGTAGACAGTAGCGTCAAGAAGATACGTCCATACATATCAGGCCTCGCCGCGTTCGGAGTTAAACTCACGGAGGATTCAATGCTCAATCTCATAAACTTTTCGGAGAAATTTTGCGAGACTTATGGAAGGGGAAGGAAGAAGATTGCAATAGGCATGCATAACCTTGACAAGATGAAAACGCAGCTGGTATATAAATGCGATCGGGACATGGACTTCGTGCCCCTTGGAGAGACCGCTCCGATGAAATATAGCAAGGTGCTTGAATCAAATGACAAGGGAAAGAAATATTCCAACCTGATAACAAATGGCAAATCATGCTACTATCCTTCACTTTCAGATTCTGAAGGGGCAATAGCATTCATACCGATACTGAATTCTGAGAGGACAAAGCTGACCGAAGACACAAGAAACATGTTTGTGGATATAACTGGAACTTCGGAATATGCAGTAAACAAAGTTGCAGACCTCCTTGCTGCAACGTTCTTTGATATGGGTGCTGATGTGAGGCGCGTGAAGATAAAGTATCCTAACAAGACCATTGATCTTCCTGAGCTTGAAAAAAGGTATATAAACATAAATCTGGCCAAGGCAGAAACGCAGATAGGCGTTGACATAGGATTCAACAATGTAATATCACTTGCCAACAAGATGGGCTATGAAGCTGCATTGATAGGCAATATTATACGCTTCAGGGTGCCGGAATACAGACTTGACGTAATAGGTGAGCAGGATGTCATAGAGGATATAGCAATAGGATATGGATATGACTACATAAATCCTTTGAGCATGTTTTACAGCCAACAGGGAGGGGTTGAAGGGCAGACTATTCTCAACAGAAGGGCTGCAGAAGCAATGATAGGGATGGGATTCAGCGAAACTGCAAGCTCATATCTGACCAATGAGGAATATAATTTTGACAAAGCAAGACTCAGAAGGGACAGAAGCGCAATCACAATGAAAAATCCCAAGACAGAGACAGTAACTATAATGAGGACATGGATATTGCCATCATTATTCAAATCGCTTGGCATGTCCGCACATGAAAGCATGCCGCAGCGCATTTTCGAAGTTGACATGGCATTCAGTGTAAAAGAAGGCATGCCTGCGGAATCTTACCGCATTGGAGCAGTATCGATAGACCCAAAATCAAATTTCAATGAAGCAAAATCGTATGTTGAAGGTTTTCTGGATGCCATAGGGATCGAGCATTCAATTTCAAGTTATGAACACAAAAGTTTCATAGATGGGAGATGCGCCGAAATAAGAGTAAATGGGAAGCATATCGGATTTTTCGGTGAAATACATCCAGAGGTGCTTAAGAACTTTGGAATAGAAGAACCCGGAATAGCGTTTGAGATGGATCTTTCATTTAAATGACGACTATGCAGAATTTGTGCGGTATGCAACTACATATGCAACCTCATCCTCATTCAGACTGTATCTTTTTTCCATGAATTCGAGCACTTTGTCCTTGCCATAAAGCATAATCGCATTCTTGATCATTAAAGACATCAATTGAATGTGCTGATTAAGAACGGTCTTCTTGCTTGCATGAAACTGGATTGAAAGCTTTTGCGCTATTGAAGCCATGGCATCCCTATCCTTCTTTGTGGCGCTCATTCTCCTTATCCTAGATGGAAAATCATACTGATTGAGCATGCTCACATTCCCATTGCTAGCTAATGCCACCCCAGAAGACGTAAGCACACTTGCGTACCTAAGGTAACCGTAATAGCTCTTCCTTGAAGCCTTCTCATTGAACATGCTTGCACGCGAAAGAACGTCATATGCCTGAAATATCGAACTTTTAGAAGAATATTTGTTTGGTATGTTCTGCGCAACCCAATTCATCACCATGTCAAGCTCTACATCGCTTGACATCATTGCGTTCCTTGCAACGTCGAAGTTTGAGGAAAGGAATATCCTGTCGAGCACCTTGAATATTTCAGACTTCCTATCGCGCGTACCAAGGCACTCCATTAGATCTAAAGATGCACCTAACATGATTTCTAAGTCATTTATTGCGCCACGTATGTCGCCGTTGGAGCGTTTTGCTATTTCAGCAACTATTTCTCCGGATATTTCCTTTTTCTCCTTTGATACTAAATTATGTAAAAGGGCTGCAATGTCATCAGAAGATGGCCTTTTGAATTCTACCTTGTCTGTGACATTACGCAAAAAGCTTACCTTCCTGCTCCAATAATCGTTTGCTATAAATACAATTGGGTGCCGGGATTCGCGTATGAGCTTTGATATTACAGGTTCGCATCCAGAATCAAATTTTGATGAGATCTCATCAATTTCATCGAATAGTATGAGGCTTTTTTTGCTGAAGAGCCCCCGTGATGTGCTGAGCGGCAGAAGGCTTCTTCGCAGAGTTTCAGAATCCCTATAATCGCTTGCACTTAGCTCAACAAGATCCAATCCATTAATGTTCGCGATTGCATGTGCAGCTGTAGTCTTTCCTATACC
The DNA here is from genome assembly GCA_021851985.1 of Microcaldota archaeon. The sequence goes on from JAJZOS010000001.1 coordinate 21,601, forward strand.
AGAAGGACCGTATATGATTATCGGCCTTACATGCTTGCCGCCAAGCGCATCTGACCCAAACTCAAGCAGTCTGTTCTTTACCTGGTTGCCGCAGAGAAGGCCGTTTATTGTATAAGGGGCATATTTTTCGCATAGAGACATGGTCGCACCGATAATGCATAAGCACATGCATGATAAGTAATATATTTATGCAGCTACTAACTAATAAAATCTTATGCTCCGATAATCTAGTCCGGTCAAGGATGCAGCCCTCTCACGGCTGAAACCCGGGTTCAAATCCCGGTCGGAGCATAACGCCCTCGTCCAGATCAGGGCATATTTCATTTTAGATGGCTCTGAAGCTACTGGAATGTTTTTAATTTTTTGCTTTGATACATTTAGGGGATTCTCTTGAACCAGGATATTCCTTTTGGGCTTAGTTATAGCGACGTATTGCTTGTGCCAAGACGCTCTCGCATAGAATCCAGAAATTCGGTAAACACCGCTACGCATATAGCAAAGGACATAGAACTCAATATGCCGATAATAACTGCAAACATGGATACGGTAACAGAATCGGCTATGGCTATTGCCATTGCAAGAGAGGGAGGGCTCGGCATCATACACAGATTTATGGAGATTGAGAGAGAAGTAGCTGAAGTACAGAAGGTCAAGAGGTCTGAAGCATATGTAATAGACAAACCTTACAGCATAAGCAAGGATTCCAATATAGATGAAGCTAAAGAAATAATGTCAAAAAGTGGAGTCAGTGGGCTGCTTGTGGTAGACCGCCTGAATAGGCTGCTTGGCATACTATCTGACAGGGACGTAAGATTTGTAACTGATGGAAAAATGCTAGTTGAAGAGGCAATGACTCCAAGAAAAAAACTAGTAGTTGCAGATCCTAAAATAACGCTTGGCGCAGCGCTTAAGAGCCTTGACAAGAATAGGCTTGAGAAATTACCGCTGGTTGATAAAAGAAATATAGTAAGAGGGCTGATTACCTCAAAAGACATATACAGAAACATAAAATCTGAAAGATCTGCCAAGGACAGAAAAGGCAGGCTGCTTGTTGGAGCTGCAATAGGAATAAAGGGGGATTATATTGAAAGAGCTAAATCTCTTGCTAAAGCTGAAGTAGACGTGCTTGTGCTTGATGTCGCCCATGGACATACAGAAAGCGTCATGAATGCAATAAAAAAAGTCAAAAAGGAGCTTACAGACACTGTTCTGATAGCCGGAAATGTCGCAACTCCTGAAGGCGTTGAAGATTTGTTCTCTGCAGGAGCTGACGGTATAAAGGTAGGCATAGGTCCCGGTGCAGCATGCACTACAAGAAGAGTTACCGGAGCGGGCATGCCTCAGCTCACTGCAGTAATGGAATGCTATTCTGCTTCAAAAAAGCTTGGGATAAGCATAATAGCGGATGGCGGCATAAAGGATTCTGGAGACATAACAAAATCATTGGCGGCAGGAGCTGCGGCAGTCATGATAGGGAGCCTTTTTGCAGGAACCGATGAAAGCCCGGGATTTTTCATAAGGAGGGATGGTGCTAAATTTAAGGCATATAGGGGCATGGCGTCATTAGGTGCAAACATATCAAAGAAGAAGCTAGACAATATACATATAGATCCAGACGAAGCATCGCAGATAGTTCCGGAGGGAGTAGAGTCGGTGGTGCCATACAGGGGTAACGTAAAGGAGGTTGTGGAGCAACTGCTCGGAGGCGTAAAATCGGGAATGAGCTACTGTGGTGCAGCAAGTTTTGATGAACTGAAAAAAAATGCCAGATTCATAAGACTGACCCAGAACGCTGCAAAGGAAAGCTATGAAAAACTGAGGGAGTATTGAATTTGCACATCTATTTCTTAGTTTGAAGCGGGTATTGTGTCAATCGAATGTGCCCAGCCCTTCCAGCCCTATCTTCTTCATTGCAGCTGATGGATTGTCGTAGTAATCCCTGCAGAACTCGTTTATGCTGTGAAGATCGCGCACTCCAAGCGAATTCAGCTTTTCTAGTATCTTAGACCTCCTGTTTTCTTCTGCAATTATGTCAGTGGGATTCTTGCCTGTAGCTTTTGAAAGAACATCCCTGTAGGTTACACTTGGAAGTATGTCAGACCCCTTATGGGTTTTGTAATCGTATGTATAAAGATCAGAGAGCAGCACCTGGGTTTCTATACCTGCGGACTCAGATACCTGCGTTACCTTCCTCTGTTTTTTATGGTCAACATTCACCTGCGATACTATTGTAAATACATCCACAAGCGGGATGGTGTCCCTGCTTATCCTCATTGGATCATGCTCAAGCCTTGTCACAATATCTCTTGTTGTATGTGCATGCAATGTACTCATTACCGATTTACCTATAGACATTGCGGCCATCATGTCCTTTGCCTCTGCGCCCCTTACTTCGCCTATTATTATCAGATCGGGCCTCATTCTGAGAGCATTCTTCAACAGGTCTTCAAGCGTGACTTCGGGGCTTGTCTCCAGCCTTACGCAGTTTTCTTGGGTTGACGTGTTTATCTCGTATGTTTCCTCAAGCACGACTATCCTTGCTTCAGGCCTGAAGAAGCTGAACATTGCATTGAGGACGGTTGTCTTGCCGCTTCCTGGCATGCCGCCTATCAGCATGTTTGCAGGTCTTACACCTAGCCCGTCAGAATACAACCAAAATCTGGCTGCAAGATTATAACTAATTTCTCCGGCATTGACAAGGTCTATTATGCTGAGTGCGTTTGGCTTGAAATTTCTTATAGTTATTGCCGGGCCAAGAGGCGAATCAACTATATTGCACCTTGAGCCATTTGGAAGGTGCACGTCATATATGTGCTTATTGGCAGTTGAAGTAGTTGCATACATCTTAAGCTTCCTGACAAACATGTTGAGGTCGTCTATCGAATCCAACTTATTGGGAAGTTTTACGTCTCCTTGAGAATTATTGTAAAGGAATATGTTTTCGGTGTTGTTAACCATTATATCTTCGACATTTATGTCGCGGAGATATTGGTCTATGGGGTCGAATTTCTTTGCGTCGGAAGCTATCCTGTCGACCGTCTGCTTGTCTGCAGACAGATCTATGGACTTGACAACGCTTTCTATATATTTGTAAAGATCGTCATCATTGTGTATGAAGCCAAGCTTGCCTTCAAGCGCCTCAAAGACCCTGGATTCTAATGCAGCAAACCCATCTTCAGGCATAACCCATCACTACTATAATGGGTATTAACTTTTATAAATGCATGGAAGGGAGTGCTTCATCCCGAAAACTCGTAGAGGTGCATTATTCTTTTTTCTGTGCGCTTATCCTTTCCTATTACCTTCATTGCAATGTTCTTTGCCTTATGGATAAGCAGTGAATACCTTGTAGCTTCTTTAATTGAAGCTGAATTGTGGGCTTCCTGTGCAATTTGAGTCTTTAATAGCATAGACGCCGTTGCATCTCTGCCAACCTCATTTGCAGCAAACATGTCTGCCTTTGATTCCCTGGTCCTGTCTATGCGCAGCATGGCAACACTGCGTATTATCCCTGTTCCAATGAAAATCGCAAGCGCGTAGCCGAATTTGGGACCTGAAAGGAAGAGATTTGAAGCCTGCTCTATCAGCATCCTGAAATTGCCTATAGTGTCCAGGTATATGCCTATGCCTGCGCCAGTGGATACTGCGCTTGATATCACGCTTCTTATACCCTCTTTTAATATTGTTTTTTTGTTGTTATGAAAATCTTCGCGGAGAAGACATGCCATGACCTCCCTATCGGTAAAAATCTTGCTAAGCTGCACATCCATATCTATGACTCTCTTGTTCTTGCGGTAATACAGATCTTCGAGGAAGTCTCCAGTATTTTTTGATATAAGGATGCTTGTGGCAGTCTTTGCAAAACTGCCTTTTTGATTCTCGCCCAGAGGCCTTGCACGTGGGAGTATGAGCTCGCCATAGTTTCCCTTCACTACGTTTACTGAATCTGTATTTTTCATTTTGCCTTTGGCTTTAAGCTCATTGAATATGGACTCTATTCGCTCCTCTTCTTTTGCTACCTGATCATATTTTACTGCTCTGCTTACATCTTCCCGGACTATCTCCTTTAGGGAGTTTTTATTGTTTACTAAAATTAATGAGTACTTATTGGCCATATATGCATACCTGATTTGAAGCTAAACCATCATTTGAACGCTCATGCTGATATATTTTTGTAGGAAATATTAATATACTGACTTAGATACACATAATAAATTGGGTGTGTCTGCACTTGTCAGCCGTATTAGCTGATGGTAGGGAAGTGTGAATGCGATGTTTATTAACAAAAATCCATCGGCAGTAGTAAAGCCGAATAATAAGCCTGAGGATATAAAGGAGATCATACACGGAAATGTTGTAAGGGACCCATACAGATGGCTTGAAAATAAGGATGATCCTGAAGTTAAAAAGTGGATAGACGGTCAAAACATAAACGCTAGAAAGTACTTGGATAGCGTATCACAAAGAAAAGACATAGGGCAGAAGTTGGAAAAAATTCTGGATGCAAAAAACGGCGATGCCCCATATCCAGCTCCAACTTTCCTGCCTAATGGAAAACAGCGCTATTTCGTATATGTCAGCAGCCCTGAAAAGGAGCATCCGGTGCTGTGTTACAAGGATGGAGAAGATGGCGAGCTCAATGTAGCAGTAGATCCAAACAAAATAAGCAAAGACGGAAAGGTTGCAATCCTAGATTATTTTCCAAACCATGACGGCACAGTATTGGCTTATGCCCTCTCAGAAGGAGGAGTGGACACCGTATCGGTCAATATTATTGACCTTAGATCAGGCCAGATTCATGAGGACAAACTTGAAAATTTAAAATTATTCAGCATGGAATGGGTATCGCATAATTACGGTTTTTATTATTCGGCTTGGCCGGATATAGAAACGCACAGCGCTCCTGAAAAAGTAGCGCATGTATACTTTCATAAGATGGGCACACAGCAATCTGAGGATAAGGAGGTATTCGGCGTAGGACTTGGCGCAAATAAATCATGCTCCTTGGACCGTTCAAGTGACGGAAAATATCTGATAATAAGCGTTTCAGACAATGTAAACAATGAACTGTATTACAAAAAGTTTTCGGTTTCTGATAATAAAATAACTCCGCTTATAACAGGCAGGAATGCGGAATTTTATTTGCTTGACATACACGGTAAAAATGCGTATATTTTAACGGATCTGGACGCCCCAAATTACAGCGTAGTAAGATTGAACATGAACAATCCAAACACAAAATGGAAAACTGTAATTCCTGAATGCGATGCTGTAATTGAAAATGCAGTTTTGGTCAATAACAAAATAATAGTCAATTATTTAGACAACATATACTCAAAAATAAGGATATTTTCTCTCAGAGGCGCATTAAAGAAAGAAGTAGACCTGCCTGAAAATGGATATGCCACGCTTCCGGACAGCAATGCAGAAGGTGATAGTGCATTTCTCAATTTCGGATCTTTTCTGTCACCTACAAGAACATACAGGCTAGATCTCAAAAATTACAGTATTGAAGCCGTATCCGATAACACGATCGACTTTGACTTTACCAAATTTGAATTTAAACAGATAATGTATAAATCTGCAGACGGAACAGAAATCCCTATGTTTCTGGTACACAAAAAAGATATAAAACTTGATGGCAATAATCCCGTTCTACTTTACGGATACGGAGGCTTTAATGACCCTGCAGTGCCTAAATTCAACGCGACAATACTGCCATTCATCGAAGATGGAGGCGTATATGCTGTTGCAAATATACGCGGAGGGGGCGAATTTGGAAAAACATGGTATAATGGCGGAAGGCATAAAAACAAAAAAAGGTCTTTTGAAGACTTTATATATGCAGCGGAATGGCTAGTGGGCAATAATTACACGAATAAGGACAGGCTTGCTATAAGAGGAAGGTCTAATGGTGGGCTTCTTACCGCAGCAGCCGTGACCATGCGTCCAGACTTGTTCAAAGCGGCGATAGTTGAAATGCCAATCAGCGATATGATAAGAGGCTCTGACAAAGACATCAGTCCACTCTGCAGCTTGGAATATGGAGATCCTAAAAAAGCAGAGGATATTGGATTCATGCTTGAATATTCGCCATATCATAATATCAAGGAAGGGGAGCATTTTCCTTCGATACTTGTTATAACTGGAGAGAACGATACGAGATGCGATCCGATGCATGCAAGAAAATTTGCCGCTCACCTGCAGGATTCTACGGCTTCGCAAAATCCAATATTGCTGCTTACAATAAAAGGAATTGGTCATGGAGGGGAACTTTTTCCGGTGCCAGATAGCATACAGAAGGAATGGACAGCAGACTGGCTGGCATTCGTTTATAATGAATTGGGAATGAGAGCATCAGATGGAAAAAGCAGGGATATTAAGATAGCGAAACGCGATTAATCAAGACAGCAGCTTTAATTAGGACTTTAAGGATTCCATATTCTTGAGTTCGCTGAGTGCCTTAAGAGCATTGAATGTTGCCAAGGCCATGTTGTACCTGTCTCTTGTTCTCCCCCTTGAGAATGTCCACATGTCCTTTACGCCTGCAAGATCCAGAACTGACCTGACCGTTGCGCTTGCAGCAAGCCCTACTCCTCTTGGAGCAGGTTTTAGTATTATCTCTGCACTTCCGCACTTTGAACGTGTAATCATAGATATGCTATGATGTGTACCGCAATTGCATTCCCAGGATCCACAGCCCAACCCCACAGATATTATGTTCTGTTTAGCATTCCTTATGGCAGTTTGTATAGACGGCCTTACTTCTACGTCTTTTCCAACGCCTATGCCTACATGCCCATTCCTGTCGCCCATGACCACAGTAGCCCTGTACTTCTGCTTTCTGTTGTTCTTTGTCATCCTCTGGACAGATGCTATCTCAAGCGACTTGTCCTCAAGATTCGGGAGCAATGAATCCACTATCTCGACCTCCTTTATAGGCTTGCCTAAAGCAAATATCTGCTCG